>DATHIE010000237.1:0-3116 GCA_035316905.1 Chryseolinea sp.
TCTGCCGCCCGCTCAGGCGTGATAAGTGATGTTAAAGAGGCAACCTCAACTTATCTTGAAGAGTTGAAACCTATTCTACAACTCGAGAAGGACAAATCAGAATTCGTTGTTCGAAATATCCGGACGGATCGTTACAACAAAACACACATAAGGCTCAATCAACAATACAAAGGCTTGCCTGTCTATGGTGCAGAAGTCGTTGTACACCTGAATGAATTCAATGAAGGGGAAGCCTTCAACGGAAATTACATTAAGCTAGCCGATGATATAAATCCTGTTCCGATGGTTTCGAAACAGTCTGCAGTTGATCGGGTCAGTGTACACCTGAAAGGAAGATCATTTCATCGCGAGCTTTCGCCAATGGAAAAGAAGCTGGTCCAATACGAAAAGCCTGAGGCCACACTTTGCATTTACCAGGATAAAGGTTTGGTGAAGACTAATGTACTGGCATATCATATTGTTTATTGTCCCGCGTTGACGGAGCGGTGGGAGTATTTTGTGGACGCCACAACGGGTACTATACTTCATCATTTTGAAAGCACCTGCTCAGTGGATGGTCCAAAAACGGCAACAGGAAACGACCTGAATGCCATCTCTCGTACTGTGAATACCTACCAGAAGGGAACGACATATTATATGCTGGACATTTCGAGGCCAATGTACAAGCCTGCAACGTCTGTCCTTCCTGATGAACCTATCGGTGGCATATTGACTATCGACATGAACAATACGTTCGGAGATGACCAGGTTGTAAAACATGTCTCTTCCGCAAACAATGCATGGACTGCGACGACGCAGGTGAAAGGACTTACGGCGCACTTCAATGCGGGCGTAGCCTATGAATACTTCCGGACAAACCATAACCGCAATTCCATTGATGGTGAAGGAGGAACGATCATATCTATAGTTAATGTGCCAGACGAGGAAGATGGCAGCGGCCTTGACAATGCATACTGGAACGGGAAGGCTATGTTTTATGGAAATGGGGCCTCAGCTTTTAAGCCACTTGCCGGTGCTGTTGACGTAGCAGGCCATGAGATGACACATGGTGTTGTTCAAAGCACCGCAAACCTTGAATATCAGGGCGAATCGGGAGCAATAAACGAATCTTTGGCGGACATCTTCGGATCGATGATGGATCCGTCAGACTGGCTGATCGGAGAAGATGTGGTGAAGCCGGGAGTATTTCCGGGCGGAGCATTGCGTTCAATGCAGGATCCGCACAACGGTGGGACTAGCTTTTCAAGTCTTGGTTTTCAGCCGAGGCACAAAAATGAAGCATACACCGGCCTTGAAGATAACGGTGGTGTTCACATCAACAGCGGAATTCCCAATCACGCTTTTTACAAATATGCTGAAGCCATCACGCGTGATAAGGCAGCGGATGTTTTTTATAAAGCTTTGGATGATTACCTCACCAAATCATCGAAGTTTATAGATCTGAGGCTTGCCGTGATCAAAGCAGCGGGCGACTTGTTTGGAGCGGCTTCGAATGAAGTAGCACAAGCAGGTTTGGCTTTTGATTTTGTCGGCATTACCACCGGACAGGGCGGAGATTATACAGAGAACCTGCCGGACAACCCCGGCGCAGAATATTTTCTTATATACAATACAAATACTTCGGACGCCAATACGCTTTACAGGGTAAAGGTTAATGACGCGGTTGAATTCGAAGACGCTGAAGTTCTGCCAATAACCAAGACCATTTTGCGCAGCAGGCCAAGTGTTACCGATAACGGCGACCTTGCAGTTTTTGTTGCGGCAGACAACACGATACACGTGGTCACCACCTCGCCAAATGACGAGCCTGAGGAGGATGTTTTGCAGAATCAACAGATCTGGGCGAACGTGGTGATTTCGAAAGGAGGATCAAAGATGGCTGCTGTGACGAATGACCAGGATGGAAAGATTTACGTTTACGACTTTGAAACCGCAGCGTGGGGTGAATTCGAGCTTTACAATCCAACGTATACCGAGGGCGTTAATTCAGCAGGAGCAGTTTATGCGGATGCACTCGAATTTGACTATAGCGGACAATTTTTGGTGTACGACTGTTTTAACCGCATCACAAGCGAAGATGGCGCTGACATTGAATATTGGGATGTGAACTTCATTCACGTGTGGGACAATGAGACCGGTGATTTTTCGGACGGGACCATTGAAAAACTGTTTCCGAGCTTGCCTGACGGAGTGAGCATCGGCAATCCTTCGTTCGCCAAGGAATCGCCCTACATCATTGCATTCGACTACGTCGATGAAGGAACAAATGAATATGCGATACTGGGATGTAACATCGAAACAAACGATGTGAACGTTATTGTTGCGAATGAAACGTTGGGTTTCCCATCGTACAACAAGAATGATACGCGCATTGCCTATACCGCTATGCTTGACGATCAGAGCGGTAATCAAACGAACTATATCACTCTCGCTGCAGACAAGATATCTTCATCAGGCAGTGAGGTCCCCATGTATGAGAATTCGAAGTGGCCGGTCTATTTTGCTACCGGGGAGCGCGAAATTGGCGATGATGTGATCACATCCCTGCCAGAGGAGGTAAGCGGTGGCCTCAGCTGTTATCCTAATCCATTCAAAGGTGATGTAACCCTGCAATTCAACGAGCCCATGTTTACTGAAAGCAGAGTGGTCGTTACTAATTCCTTAGGCCAACGCGTGTTCGAAGTTAACATAGAGTCAGCCGGGACGAGTCCGATTGTTCTTAATCTCGAAGCGCTGAAGTCCGGGTACTATATCATGAAAGTATCGAATACGAACAAGGTTGCAAGCTGTAAGCTGGTGAAGTATTAGAGTATCTGAAGCGCCCTGTTGATGCATTCGGTATATTTTCTCCGACATATTCAAACACTCCAATTTCAGTGACTAGTTCTTCCTCGTTTAGATGAAGACGTGGAGGTAAAAGAGAAATATGAGCAATACGCATATCTTCTAGAGGATATACGCAATGCGCATATTAGATTGTTGAACAAAACCTTCGGTAGTTTTTTGTAAGTCCCCTCATCATTAACTCATTTTATTGAATTCGTAACTTCCAGTTATAAACTTTAAATTTTATGACTATGGAAAAAAAACACTGAGGCAACAGATGTTGCAGGAAA
>DATHIE010000238.1:0-20551 GCA_035316905.1 Chryseolinea sp.
CCCAATACCTGGCTTCCAGCCAATCTAAAATGGCTATTTTGTCCCGGCTCGTCTCCATATACAGCGAACGCATACTGGGTAGTCGGGGGAAAAACAAATTCAACCGTTTTATCGAATTCACTAAGCTCTTCGAAATTGAAATCGTATTGGGCGCCATTCTGGGGTGCATCAATTATCTTGTAACGCAAGTTCGATGCCTGGTCTTCAGCGAAAAGAAGATACCGTGTAGGGGATTCGTAAACCTGGCCCATGAAGGAAGTTTTGTAACTGTAGGGCGTCCGTGCTCCGTCTGAATTGCCGGACGCGTCGCTGATAAAATAACTTTTAAGGGATGTGTTTGGGTGGGCAACGTCCACTGAGAATGTTCCCACAGGAGCACCAACATGCCACCAGCCTGAGAGTTCCGAGGAGCCGAGCAGGAGTTTTTTGCCTTTTGGCAATTCGAGGTAGGATTTGACACCGATATATCGGCCGTAGTCTGTTGCTGACCCTATGATCACTACTGTAATGCCAATGCTGCCCGTTATTTCCCGGTCTGTATAGAAGGTAAATTCTGTGCCGGTGTACAGCTTTCTATAATCAAGCACTTCTCCATGCTCGTCATTTACGACCAGCCAGGTGTTGGGCGTTAGGAACTGCCATGATGGATCAACGGTAACGGTAAGCAACGCCGGTTGAAGTTTTTTTTGCGCATTGTCTTCGCAGGACGTCAGCGATATGACTGCAAGTAATAGGAACGGGAGATTAAGGGACCGCATACAGAAAACTGTTTGGACAAATATACGTGGATAAAGGTTGAGCACATAAAAAATTGACGTCACCCTTTTTAATTGTAGATCAATCCGCTAATTTTTAAGTCAAAATCCAGACAATCGGCGACGCCCGGCCACTCTCCGGGTGTTTTGAGTGATTCCCAAAATATTCTTTGGCGAAAGGCAACCCTGCTATTTCCGGAATCAACGTGATCGCTATTGCAGGGTAACCTGTATGGGGGAGGGGTTTAATTGGATAAATTGAATCATAAATCACATCGATGGCTTATAGTGAAAAATTGGCTGCAAGAATCCGTGAGTCGCTCGCAGTAATTCCAAAAGTCGAAGAGAAAAAAATGTTTCGTGGCCTGGCTTTTATGGTGAACGGAAAAATGTGCGTGAATGTAAGTGGCGAAGAAATGATGTGTCGCTTCGACCCGGCATTACAAGAGACGATCGCTGAGAAGAAGGGGTTTAGAACAATGCTGATGAAAGGAAGATTGTACAAAGGCTATGGCTATGTTAGTCAGGATGTAATAAAATCTAAAAAGGATTTCGATTTTTGGATAAACTTATGCTTGGAATTTAATTCCAGGGCTAAGTCATCAAAGAAGAAAAAAGTGTGACCGATTGTGTATCAACTTGTCAGCCCTGACTAACACGGTGAAGAGCCTTCGCTCTGAATGAGTTTACACCGGATTATGTTAATGTCGAATGCCCAATGTCCAATGTCGAATTTGAGTATACCACTTGGCTGAGATTTCTATTGACATTGGGAGTTGGACATTGGACATTGGAAATTCAAACTCCCGATCGAATTCCAAGGCTAAGTCATCCAAGAGAAGAAAGGGTGACCTGTTGTGTATCACCTTGTCAGCCCTGACTAACACGGTGAAGAGCCTTCGCTCTGAATGAGTTTACACCGGATTATGTTAATGTCGAATGCCCAATGTCCAATGCCCAATGTCCAATATGAGTATACCACTTGGCTATGAGATTTCTATCGACATTGGGAGTTGGACATTGGACATTCAAACTCCCAATCGAATTGCGGTTTTAGATCTGATTACTGAAATCTTCTCCGCTGGACACAGGTGACCTTTTGAACCCGTTACTTTTTCAACGGGTGCCCTAGCCAGATCAACACCAAAGGCATCAGCAGAAATGGAATTTCAATCAGCGCGATCTTTAGATTACCGGCATTTAGTGATAACGCCATTATCAACAGGATCAGCGCTGCGTTAAGCAGGTTGCCGGCGAAAAAAGTTTGTGGGAACAATATCAGCAAGCCGACGGCCAACGTAAGAACACTCATTACCTTACCCGCAAATTCGCCAATACCAAGTTCAGTGAGCATATTCACAGCTTCAGGTTTCATCGTCAATCCTTCCCAACCGTGCTTGAAACTTAGAAATGCTGTAATAAGAATAAGTATTCCGCTGATAATTTTCATACTTGAAGGGTTTGAAATCTAAGTAGTGCAGGTCACGAACCACAAACGCACGACGTATTTTTAGAACTTCACATAGTGATCTCCGATGGCTATAGGGAGTGTCTCCTTTGTGATGCGCCACCGCTATAGCTTTAGCGCACGCGGTCGTCGTGATCCTGCATTTTATAAAGCTTTTGGCTCACCCAGTGAGCATGTGCTCAGCAGTATTTTGCGTCATCTTTATCGATCCAACCCCTTTGCAACCACACCGTGTGTGTTTAGGATCATTTCACTGTCTTCCTTCGTTGGATCCGTTGACCAGTTGCCATGCTGAAATGTGCCACCAAGAACAATTCCGTCTTTTCTTGGAATCATATAAATGAAGTTGCCATTAACTTCTCCCGAGTAGCTGTAATCTACTTCAGGTTGTGGCAAGAGAATGCTAAGCTGACCTCTTACAGGCTCCAGCTCGGTGTCATTAAAAAGTTTCCCTGCCCCCAATCCTGTGCAGTTCATAATAACCGCTTCCGTTAATGAGGTAATATCTTTAATTGATTCAAAAGATCGTACAGTTAATTGTCCTCCTGCCAAGTAGAAATCTCTCAACAATGCATTGAGATAAATAGGAGGCTCAATCAACATGGTGCTAAACTGATTTACATAGTCAAATCCAAAATAGTTTTTTGCATCGCGATGTTCTTTGATATTTGGATAAAGGTCTGTAGTAGGGGGCAATTCAGCGGGCATACCAAGTGAGAATTCGTTTAGCCAACTCACCCCGTAATCACTGCCAACGAAATCCTGAAACGTTCTATGAGAAATTCGGCAAGCCGAATCAAACTGACTCAAAAAATTACTTCCCGCCTTACTCTTATCAAATACTGATGTTGGTAGCCACAAACCGCCGGCAATGTTCGAGGTGGTTTGGGGAGGAAGATTTTTAGCGTAGATAGTTACTTGAAATCCATTTCGCTGAAGCTCTCTTGCAGTTGACAAACCAATTACACCGCATCCGAGTACAGCGAAACGTTTCTGATTCGTTTTCAAAGCCAGGTCGACTGCCAATTTTGCTGTTCCCCATGAAAGTGTTATTCCTGCTCCGCCATGTCCGTAGTTATGAATAATGGTCTTGTTGTTTACCCGTTCAGATTTTACCACAAATCCCGACGAACGATACGGTCTTAATCCAACTACTGTCCTGATCACGCGGCTGGGAGAAACATTGACAGGAGCGAAAGTGTTAGTTGAGGTTTTAAAGTTTTTACTTTCGACGCCTTTGCTGGTAAATCCAAGGCTTGATCCCAGGGCAGTAGTAAGTCCTGCCACTTCTATGAATTTTCTTCGAGTTAATACGGACACTTTTTTACCATTTTAGTTAGTGTAATCTAATGAATTAATGTCACGAAAATTCGTCTGGATTAAATCCTTTGAAAAAAGTGTAACCCCACGCACTAATGCCGGTAATGAATGAAATCCTGCCTCCAATGAAGAATTATTTCAAAGGAACCTGGCGAAATCTATGGAAGAATCGCGGTTTCAGTGCGCTGAACGTAGCCGGGCTTGCGGTTGGCGTTGCCTGTGCTTCACTCATTTTTCTGTGGGTTGAAGACGAACTCACATTTGGCAATGATGTCTCTAAACGCCACGAAATATACCGTCTGATGGAAAACGAAACCCACGACGGCGTCATCAACACATTTGGCCAGATGCCTGGTCCGATGGCATCAGTTTTAACATCCGAAATAGCGGGAATTAAAAATGCTTCGCGCTGGTCGGGACAACCGAGTTCCGCGCTTTTTTCCGTCGATGGCAAAGCATTGTATGAGAAAGGGGAATACGTCGATTCAACATTTTTTTCCATGATCAATACCTTCTTTATTCACGGCGATCCGGGAACCGCTCTCGACAATATGACGGATCTCGTCATCTCGGAACGAATGGCCTTGAAATTCTTCGGCACAGCGGACGTCATCGGAAAAACCATGAAGATGGACAATGACAAACTTTTTACCGTTACCGGTGTAATGCATGACCCACTGGGAAATTCTTCGTTTCAAGGCGAATGGTTTGCGCGTTTCGATCTGCTCGTAAATAAATTTGATTGGTTGCAGCGATGGGACGCGAAAGCAGCCCCAACTCTTGTGGAGTTGTATCCTGATGCAGACGTATCATTGTTGGATAAAAAACTCACTGATTTGTTAACTGCCAGAACCGATTCAGAACACAGTGACGTCTTTTTATTTTCAATGAATGAATGGCACCTGTACGACCATTTTACTAATGGTGTTCAGGATGGTGAAGGCAGGATCAAGTACGTTAAGATATTCTCCATGGTTGCATGTATCATCCTCGTGGTGGCCTGCATAAACTTTATGAATCTCGCCACTGCGCGGTCTGAACAGCGAGCGAAAGAAGTAGGGGTGCGCAAAACTTTAGGTGCGCGCAGAAGAACTCTTATTTCACAGTTCATGGGTGAATCAGTGATGCTTGCCTTTGTGTCAGTTGTTGTCGCGGTGCTAATTGTCCTCGTTACATTGCCTGCATTCAACACTGTGGTAGGTAAGGAGCTTACTCTTCAATGGACAAGTCCATGGCATATCGGTTCGCTTCTTTTTGTTACACTTATGTGCGGACTGGTGGCAGGAAGCTATCCGGCATTTTATCTTTCCTCATTTAATCCTGTCTATGTCTTGAAAGGAATGAAGATAAGGGCTTCTGCTGCGACTGGTTTTATCAGGAAGGGTTTGGTCGTAACGCAGTTCGCAGCTTCTATCATTTTTATGATCGCAGCAATCATCATTTATCAACAGATAGCATACACCAAAAATCGCGACCTCGGGTACAATACCAGTCAGGTTATCTACATGGATGTGCGTGGCGCCATGGGTAAAAATTTCAATACGATTAAGAATGAACTTATCCGCCAGGGAGTCGCTGAGAATGCGGCAATGAGCATGAGCCCTGTGATTCGCCTTGGCTGGTACAGCAGCGACAATTTTACGTGGCAGGGAAAGGATCCCAATAAGAATGTTCTCATCATGACCGAAGCGGTTACCCCCGAATACATTTCAACATTGGGTATGACCATTAAGGAAGGTCGTGACTTCCAACCGGATGCGAAAAGCGAGGGCAGCAATATCATCATAAATGAAACGCTTGCGAAGATGCTAGGCAACAAATCCCCTGTTGGAGATGTTGTTTCAACGGGAGATAACAGGATGAAGATTATCGGAATCGTCAGGGACTTTGTCTATGCCGATATGTACAGTAAATCACCCATGCCGGTTATTATGAGGTGCGAACCGTTCGATTACAATTGTCTCACGATACGTCTCAGGACTTCGTCCGATCTGGTTGGCGGTCTGGCCAAAGTGGAAGAGGTGATAAAGACCTATAATCCCGAATATCCATTTGAGTATTCCTTTATGGATGCTGAATTCGACAAACTTTTTAAAACGGAAACACTGGCACAAACACTCGCAGGAGCGTTCGGTGCGCTTGCAGTCTTTATATCATGTCTCGGATTGTTTGGACTTGCAGCATATACCGCACAGCGACGCTCAAAGGAGATCGGAATCAGGAAGATACTGGGAGCGACAGTACATAGTATCACATCTTTGATCTCATCGGACTTCCTTATGCTTGCAGGTATCGCCTTCCTGTTAGCATTTCCGTTGGCGTGGTGGATCATGGACAACTGGCTGCAGTCATACGAGTTTCGGACGCCGATCTATTGGTGGGTGTTTGCCGGAGTAGGAATGCTCACCGTCATGATTGTTCTGGTGACAGTAGGCTTCCAAACTTTGAAAGCAGCATTGAGAAATCCAACGGAAGTCATCAGGAGTGAATAAATACCAGGTATCTAGCTGCCTGGGTACCTGGGTGGCTAGGCACCATATCGTCTCCAGTAGTTTGTCATTACGATGTTTGTATTGCAAGGCTCTTTGGCTATCTTTTCCGGATGGCCCCTCTCAACGTCCTTGAAAACATCAAGATCGCCGGTCAGCTTTCCGATGCTGACTTTGCTCACTTCACGTTTAGAATTAAGGACGTTGAAGAAAGGAGAACATTTCCTTGAGATCGGAAAGGTTAACACAGATCTCGGATTTATTGAGAAAGGACTTGCCATGTACTATCGCATCGTTCGCGATGAAGAAGTACCCGTCGATTTTGCAATTGAAGGCAACTGGGCTTCGTATCTGAAAAGTTTTAATGATCAAACTCCTGCGGATCTGGGAATCAAAGTCCTTGAGGATAGTATAATCCATTGTATTTCTTTCACACGCCTTCAGCAGCTCTTTAACGAACACCCGAAGTTCCTTGCACTCAAAGCGTACTACGTTGAACAATCAATGATGGACATGGCGCAACACGGCGCCGACCTGGCAACCCTCGATGCTCGCGAGCGCTATTATAAATTCATGAAGGAGAAACCGCAGCTGATCAATCGTGTTCCTCAATATTATATTGCCGCATACCTGGGTATAAAGCCCCAATCTCTGAGCCGCATCCGGAAAGGGTAATTTTCACATTAATGTGAATCAATATTCCAGGTTCGCCTCCGTTCGTTCCATCCTGGAAACAAGACGTTAAAGACGCTGTCATTTCTTTGCTTTTCCTGTAGCCAAGCTCTAGATTCACAATCGTGAACCGGCTTCCTCTGGTTGTAATCTTATGTGTGCTCCCTGGTGTACTCGTGGGGCAACGGATGATCTATGGTATAGTGTCGGACAGTACCAGTTCCGAAAGAATACCTTCCGTTAACGTTTATATAAACAATTCAACAATCGGAACGACAACCAATGTCGACGGGAGATACTCATTGTTAGTTCCAAACACCCCTGTAGAAGTCGTATTTTCATTTGTGGGTTATCGGTCCTATATCTTCTCCACGGCAAAATTCAAATCAGATTCAGTCCGTCTTAATGTAAAAATGGGAATGACAACCACTAACCTTCAGACTGTTGTTGTTAAAGGCGAAGCCGACAAAGAATGGAAACGGATGATGGGAAAATTTAATGCAGTATTTCTTGGGGAGAAACATTTTGCATCGTATTGCTCAATTCTTAACGCCGGCTATATTGATTTACAATCGACGAGGATTGACGGCATACGTGTCTTGACTGCAAGTTCGCCAAGGCCGATTGAAATATTAAACGACGCTCTTGGATATAAAATACATTATGATCTCCAGGTATTCTTGTCGTCAAGCCGGGGTGATCAATTCACAGGTAGTGTATTTTTTGTGCCACTGAAACCGCTGGACTCGGCGCAGTCTGCATTTTGGCATATGAATCGTCAGCGAGCCTACTCAGGTTCGGTAAGGCATTTTTTTAAGTCTGTGATTCGCAAACATCTAAAGCAGGAGGGATACTCTCTAACTATTGTAAAAGAAGAAACGTCCCGACCATTTCAACCAGACAGTATCCGCATCAGCGAGGCGAAGGGAATTTACCGGATCAAAATGCCGGGACAGATTCAGATTGAGTACAATGATTCAAGGCTTAAAGAAGTGACAACTTCCGCAATGACATTCCCGAACGGTTTCGTGGACGTTGATGGGACGGGCAGTATCGTTGATCCGCTTACCGTCATTTCATCTGGAAACATGGGTGAATTGAGAGTTTCAGATATGCTGCCGTTTGACTATCTACCGCCGGCGCACAAGACTGAAACGCATTGACTATTTAATAATGGATTTCTCGCTTGAGAACCGCTTTTTCTAAGCCAACAATTAGTATCGCTGGAAAAGAGCTTTCTTAACAAATGTGAACCAACATCCCCGGTTCTACTCTCGTTCTTTGTATCATCAGAAACAAGAAAGATCTATGATACGTGAAATCAAAAAATACCTTGCGGCGATCGTGTTTGTTACTTCAGTTTTTGGAGTCTTTTGCGCCAACGGACAAAATCCTCTTTCACAGACAACACAAGTGGAGGTAGGTATCGGTTATGCAACCCCGTTGTTACAAAGCGGACAAGAACTTACGCGCTCTGAAGATCTACGCGACCAGGGACTAAGCTACTTCGAGAATTCTCAAGGTGATCGAAAGAATGTCGGGAGTTACTCTGGATTGAAAGGATACTCTTTTAATATCGGCTTCTACAAGCCGCTGAAGAAAACCAACGGACTGATGGTTGGAGCAATGGTCAGAAACACACAAACAGGTTCAACTCCGGACGATGGTTATCAGGAAGCATACTTCTTCAACTTTATCACTGCCGGCCCTGCGCTAAAGTATTATCCTTTTGCAAATACCAACCTCTTCGCGAAAGCTGACTTTGGCCTTGCCGCCGTATTGACGAAAAATAGATTTATCAATGAAGAAGGCGATCAGAATTTCTTTCACCAGTTTGGAATAGGTTCGGGCGGGAGCCTTGGCGCTGGTTACTCGTTCCTTCCATTCAAAGACAACTCAAAATCACTCGATGTGCAGCTCATTTACCAACAATTGAGCACACGCGTTGAAGTAAATGGTATAGGAGATGATCAGTGGAAATTTGGTACGCTGAACTTTACGGTTGCAGTTAGTTTCTGATGATGCACCCACCCCCCGACCCCCTCCAAGGGGGGAAAAAGAGATTTGTTAATATCAACACTCAAGAGAAATAGTGTAAATAAACGAATGAGTGTAGCCCCTGCCTTTCAAGTCCCCTTTAGGGGATTTAGGGGTTTAAATACCAAGAACATCTTAGTACTACATTGCTCATTGTTCATTGCTCACTGATCATTGCTTCCAGCTCCTTCTTCCCCTTCGACGTAGCATAAGGCAAAAATATCCTCGCTATCATATTAAGGTAGTGAGCGATCTGTTCTTGCTCATTGTGATCCTTATAAGAGATGGTCGCCTCCGATATCCAGAATCTGGCAATCAGCGCTATTGTCGAAACAAGGAAATCAATCTCCTCCTGGCTTTCTGTCGTAATGTACTTTCCCTTCTTTAAAGCGAGCACATTGTTGGACCAGGTCTCATTTCGTTTCGACTGGATCTTGGCATAACGTTTTGCAATGATCGGGTTACGCTCAAGAAGATGAACAAAACTCAACATCAGGCAACGGTATTTCAAGTGGTTATGAAACACCTGGCGCAGCATTTCAAAGAATCCTTTCATGGTCACCTCGTCCACAGCAACGATGGTCCTGTTGTTTTCCTCAGCGAGATCTACTGAAAGGCGGTTTACCAGGTCGTCTTTAGTAGGAAAATAATAGGTGACGTTTCCCACGCGCATATCAAGAGCTGCTGCGAGTTCGCGCATTCCCACGTATTCGACACCAGATCGATTAAACATCTCCAGGGCCATGGTTACAATCCTTTCTTCAGTCTCCGACACTTTTTTCATAAATATTTGGTCACTGTCCTAACTTTTTTAAGACCTGCCCGTTATTTAGGTCATTGTCCAAATATCCAACAAAAACACTATAAAACCATGCTCCGAATCAGCTTATTAGGAATTTCTGCCGCTATTGCCGCGGGACTTCTCTTCGTGAATGTTTACAACTCCGTTATTGACGCCACCAATTGGGGTGCAGCTTTCCCTGACTCTATCAGCGCCGCGCGTCAATATTTTTCCGTCGCGAACCCCGGCAATTTTTATAGAATTGTATCGCCATTAAATCAGGTGTTCGCCATTCTTGCCGTCATCGCATGCTGGAAGTTCAAACTCGAAAGGTACATTGCTGTCACATCCCTTGGACTGGCTGTGCTCGCCGATGCACTTACATTTGGTTATTTTTATCCACGCAATGATATCATGTTCGCGGGACCAATAGAAAACATAGATAACATCCGCCTGGCCTGGAACCAATGGACAACTATGAATTGGTTTCGAAGCGCGATGTGTGCTGTAAATGCAGCATTGACTTTGTCTATATTAGTTATGATTTCAAAAAAATCTGCACAATGAAATCCAACTATCCACGTACCATCGATAATGGCTCCGGTGAAGAGCTAACATTCGTAGCGTTTATCAATGACGAAAAGGGAGGTAAAGTAGAGATCGAGAACAGGGTCCAACCTGGTTCTGGCCCTCCGATGCATGTTCATTTTCTGCAAGACGAAAGCCTTACGGTCGTGAGCGGTAAAATAGGAGCACAGGTAGACGGTCAACCTCCGTTCTTCGCGGGCCCCGGCGAAACGGTTACGTTCAAGAGAGGTGAAGTACACCGCTTTTGGAATGCTGGCGAAGACATTCTGATATGCAAAGGATGGGCGACTCCAGCATGTAACCTCGAATATTTTCTAACCGAGATATACAAGTCAGTTAAGTCAAACGGGGGACATCGTCCCTCAACGTTCGATGCAGCGTACCTGTTGGCCAAGTACAAAACAGAGTTTGACATGACCGAAATACCTCCGTTCGTAAAGACCGTGATATTCCCGATCGTCAGATTCGTGGGCGTACTCGCCGGCAAGCACAAAAAATTTGAAGGAGCGCCACCCGCATTCACGGGTGCGCGCTGACCGTCGTTGAACCCCTTCGGGGTTCCCGGATTTAGGAATTCACGATGCCCCGCAGTTCATGCGGGGCTATTAAGCTTGAATCCCTTCGGGATTCGGCCGACCTGCGATCATAGTCCTTATATGATCATCATAGTTCCTTTCAATTTTTCGCACATAAATCTTCTCATCTTCTTCCCTTCTCAACTTCTTCCCTTCTCAACTTCTCACCTCCTCATCTTCTCAACATTCTTCAGATTTTCTTATGGAATTTGTTCCAGCCCTGCATCTCACCGGAAAAACAAATTTTATGAAACATCTAAACCTAACAATTCCGAAGCCATGTGCCGATAAATGGCAAGACTTCAAACACACATCTTTTTCCAACATTCTCCCGGGATTGGTGCTCCTGAAGGCCGGCCTGGCGTGCTTGATACTGATGTTTTCTACCCGCGAAAGCTTCGGTCAGACCGCTAGTGTCAAGCAAACAATTGACGCAGTTGAGCATCGTGAAAGCAATTCTCTTGCGGATCCGCACGCTACCATTAGTCACATCGTTATGGGCGTTGTAAAGGATGAGGCGAGGAACCCAATGCCCGGAGTGAATATTTATTTAAAAGGGGGCACCGAAGGTACTGTCACTGACGCAGACGGCCGCTTTGAATTTCCACGAAGGCTTGAAACTGGCGAAATCCTCACTTTCAGCTATATCGGCTACGAAAGCATCGAGTATATGGTTCAGGAAAACGGGAATGACAACATTGAGATCGTCATGAACATTGACGTAGAGATTATTGGTGAAGTAGCTGTGGAAAAGGCATACACTTCCAAAACAGGCTTCCGCCAATGGTTGAAGGACATATTTTGATCAAGCACGTCAGATGAGAGCTAGCGTCCTGGTCATTGTCACCCTAATGGGTTGTGCTACGGTTCTTTATGGTCAGTTATCCGATTTTGTTGCTACTGATTTTGAAAAAGCCGATAGCATTGCTGAATTATACCCGCAGTATCCTTTGAAGGATCTGAAGGTACTCTCAGATAAACTGACCGGGCCGCTTGTCTCTGACGTTGAAAAATTCAGATCAATTTTCAAATGGGTGTGCCTCAATATTGAAAATGATTACACGCTGTATCTTGAGAACAAGAATAGGAGAGAAAAACTAACTGGGAATGAGCTTGCAACGTGGGAAAAGAAGTTCAGCAGGCATGTATTCGACATCCTCGTGAAAGGACATCGAACTATTTGTACTGGCTATGCCTATCTTATCAAAGAGCTTGCATTTCACGCGGGCCTTAATTGCAAGATCATCGATGGCTATGGTCGAAGCGCACAGGCCAACATAGGTGGAAGTGGAATCGTGAACCATTCATGGAATGTTGTTCAGCTGGCCGGCAAATGGTATCCATGTGATGGTACGTGGTCGAGCGGAGCAATTGACGGTCCGAGGCAAACCTTTGTGAAGAAGTTTGATGATGCATATTTTTTATCCGACCCAGCACTTTTTACCCGAAGTCATTATCCTCTTGACACCATTTGGATGTTGCTTGATCACAAACCGACGTTAGAAAGTTTCTTAAATGGCCCCATTGTTTACATTGGCACATTCCGCTATGGCGTTGAGCCGCTCAGCCCGTATAGCTTCCGAATTGAGGCAAGCCGCGGCGCGAATATTTCTTTTCAGTTTGTAACAGACCAAAAAGATAAATTTCAACAGGTGGAATTTTACATAGAAGCCTCGAAGACATACGATCCATTTGTTATAATGTCATCCAACGATAACAAAACTGTCTATTCGATCGATCACACTTTTTCAAGCCGGGGAAAACGCGCCGTTCATATTGTGCTTGACGGGAGTCATGTCTTAACCTATGAAGTAAACGTCAGATAATCCGTTCATTTTTCCGCCATCAGGAGTTATCCGTTTTTTGTATTTTAGCAAGAGAACATCTACGTCTCAGTACTACCATGATCAGAAATTACTTTATCATCATGTTGCGCAGCATGGTAAACTAAAAGTTCTATACCATCATCAATGTGCTGTGTCTTACCGTTGGAATGGCCTTCGCCATGTTGATAGGTATTTTTATTTACGGCGAGCTTGAAGTCAATAAAAGCCTGAACGAGGTCGATGAATTATTCCTTATTCAAAATAAAATCCAGGGAGAAACCGGCGGCATAGAATTCTTTAGTCCACCATTGCTTTCCAGGATGGCCGCAGAACAATATCCCGGAAAGTTTGCGGACTACTATCGTTTCTGGGATCGAAGCATTACCATATCGAAAGGAGAGAAGTCATTTCGTATCCAGGGCATGATCGGTGATCAGTCCTTCCTGCGGATCTTCGGATTCGAAGTTCTGCATGGCGACAAACAAACTGCATTAAGCGAACCCAATTCAATAATCATAACGGAGGAAGCGGCTAAACAATACTTTGATAGAACAGATGTCGTTAACGAAACCCTGTCGGTGTCAACGGAACAGAATGGTATAAAGGAATACAAGATCACAGCCGTCATAGCGGAACCGGATGATAAAAACACTGTTACGGACTTGATGAACATGAATGCTCAGGTGTTTATTTCTCACCTGAATGTGCGTGACTTTTTCTCAGACTCCGACCCCGACATATGGCAGGGTGCGATCATTGCCTACGTAAGATTAATCCCTGGTACAAGTAAAGAAGAAGGAGAGCAGATGCTCAATCAAATTTTACAGAAGAACGCACCAAAGTCCGTTGCTGAAAAGCGCATTGCCGATTTAAGCCCGTTAACCGACTATTATTTGATCACTAATCACGGCGCAGTAATGAAACTTGTTATCTCGTTGGGTGTGATCGTGATTTTTATTCTTGTGCTTTCCATTACCAACTTTATCAACATATCCATTGGCAACTCGTTCGTCCGGTTGAAGGAGGTGGGGATCCGTAAGGTAATGGGAGGTTTAAAACGACAACTCATCTTTCAATTCCTGATTGAATCTATTGTGCTTTCAATCCTATCGGGAGTACTTTCATTAGTGGTATATCAATTACTTCATACATCTTTCAGCTCGCTCTTGAATGCATCTTTGCCATCAATCACAGAATTCAAACCAATCTTTTGGATAAGTATTGTTGCCTGTACCTTTCTCATTGGATTGTTGGCTGGCGCATATCCTTCCCTGTTTCAGGCAGCTGGACGGCCGATGGATTCTCTCAAGGGTAAATCAAGAGCCGTACAGGGAACGGTAAGCTTTTCGCGAGTGCTAATGGCCACACAATTTATCATCACCACCTTTATATTTATCGGGGCCATTGTTCTGTCAAGGCAGGTAAATTATTTTTTGAGCCGCGATTTGGGATACAATCAATCTCATGTAATGATTGTCAACTCTGTCCCAAGGATCTGGAATGAGCAGGGATTTCAGAAGATGGATGCTGCCAAGGCAGAATTTCAACAATCAGCCAGGATACGATCGGTAACCCTTTCGTGGGGTGCTCCCGGCTGGGGTATTGGCGGATTTGAAAATACGATTCATAAATCAGGTTCGTCTATTGAATCTGGTGTGAAGATTCACATTACCGGCGCGGATGAAAGCTACGATGAGGTGTATGAATTAAAATTGTTGGAAGGCGATTTTCTGTTCCCCGACAAAGGCACCTGGGTTACACGAAACCTTGTGTTGAATAAATCAGCGAGTGATGCCTTACGTGTGAATGTTGGCGACAAGCTTAAAATAGAAGGTTCTGATGGTTCTGATTTTACTGTCGCAGGCATTGTAGACGATTTCAATTATGAGTCGATGCACGAGGCAGTGAAGCCAGTGATATTCATGCATAACCGGGACTTCACCAGCTACAGATTTTTTTCATTCCGCCTAGAAGCTGGAAACCCGGCTGCGTCGGTTGAAGAAGTTGAACGCCTTTGGAAGAAAGTTTTCCCTGGCGAGGCCTTCAGTTACTACTTTGCCGATGAACGGCTTCAGGCTTTGTATGCTACGGAACTTCAGCTGAAGAAAGCGTCATCCGTTGCTTCGGTGTTGATGCTGATCATCGTGATGACCGGAGTGCTTGGTCTTGTGTCACTAAATGTTTCCAGACGAAATAAGGAGATCGGTATCCGCAAGGTACTCGGTGCAACGGTGACAGGACTTCTAATGATGTTTTCAAAAGAATATGCCCGGTTGATGATTATATCGTTTGTCGTAGCCTTTCCATTAGCGTATTATTTTGTTAACGGCTGGCTTGCAAATTTTGTCTACCACATCAACCTCGATTGGTGGATGTTCGCTTTACCTGGAATTTTGCTTTTGTTCATCACGGTTGTGATAGTAAGTATTCAATCCTATCGAACAGCGGCTGCTGATCCGGTAAAGTCGCTGCGGCATGAGTGATCATTTCTCTAGCTGTCATCATGTAGATCATCGGAGTTTCACCTCTCGCTATAATCTTAATAAGCTTGTGTACTTTGAAGGATTCGATCAAATCGCAAAAGCTATTCAAAGGGAAAAATTCATCAAAGGTAAATCGCGAAAGTGGAAGGAGGGGTTGATTAAGAAAATCAATCCCAACTGGAATGATCTGAGCGGCGATCTATTGAAAAAATACTGAACATCTGCAAGGATCCGGCAGTTCCTTCGCGTGAGGGTTCACCAGCATCTATACATTTTCGCAAGACCCATTCCATTGGCGTAGTTGTATGATAAAGAGCAAGCGCTCTGGATGACAGCTAAATGATGGTTACTCACGCTCCTGCTCAAACAGCCAATCCAGTACGCCGGGTGTTTTTGTAATGTAACCCCAGATATCGTGACCGGCTCCTTCAAACTCGGTGTATTTTGGATTTCCACCCGATTTTTTGATTGCTGCTATCATATCTCTTGAACCGCTCACGGGAACATTGATATCATTCTCTCCATGGAACGCCCAAACGTCTACATCAATAATGTCAGAAGACAGCAGCTTTGGGTCACCGCCACCACACACAGGCATAGCCGCGGCAAACAGGTCAGGTCGCAACGAAATAAAATGCCATGATCCATACCCACCTCTCGAAACGCCGGACACGTAAATTCTATTCGCGTCTATTTCCTTAAACTCTCTTTCTACGGCTTCAATACTTTCAAAAACCAGTGTATCCATTGTTGGATAATTTGGAATGCCGCCCCAGCCGGTCCCGTTCGGGCAGAAGGGAACAAAAAGAAACGACGGGTATTTTTTCCTGTTTATTTCAGTCAATAACAATTTCGCGGGTGGTGCGCCTTCAACCCCTCCACTATACGGCAGACATACCACCATTGGATACTTCTTGTTAGGATCGAAGTCTATTGGTTTTATTAATTGATACTTAAGTGTGGCCCCGTTTGTAGCTACAAACGTCCGGGCTGCCCATACCTTGTCCCATTCCTTTTCTTTTTGTTCGAGATTTCGTTCCCAGGATATTTTTCCGACAGTCTCACCAGTAAGTTTTAATACAAAAAAAAGCGTTGCAAACACAGCGAACACTCGTGTGATTGCTATTAGACCCTCCAATTTCTTTGATGGCACGGACTCTTCGTCTTCTGGACGCAACTGCTTCTGCTCGCTTAAGAGATTCATCATCATAAGAACAGGACCTATCCAACCTATCAATGAAGCCCATTTGTAAACTTGTTGAAGTGTCAAAAGGTTCTGGTCTATGGAGTTAAGGTACCAGATTACAGCGGCCATAAGAACTATCCCAATCACGAGGAAATAGATGCCGGACAATTTTAACCAATACCTTTTTCCTGCATCGGAGAATATCAGCGCCAATCCAAAGACGATATTCGCTCCGAGCACCATCACGTTGGCACCTATATAATAACTCATCAACTCTCTCGCGCCCAGGAACGCACCGACTCCTATACTGAATTGAACAAGAGTCGTAATCGTGACAATTAAGATTGTCCAAAATGCGAGATAAAATGTTTTGACATGGAAATATCTAAGAAATATCACACTCCCAAGCAGGAATACGCCATGGCTAAAAAGGTACCAGTAGAAAAATGCCCCCAAAGCATAAGCTTGTTGGCCCAGCAGGAAATAAATAATTCCCTGTAGCAAGGTGATGACAGCGTATAGCGCTGAAAGAAAGACCGCAAATGAATAGAAATTCCGGTTGAGTGGCATAGTGATATCTAAGATATGAATTTTAGTCTTTTCTTTATTAGAATCAGCCTGAGCCACACCTTTTTTATCTGTCTTCCAGCGCGTCTTCTCCCTTTATTAAAACATTCTCTCGCGAAATGGAGGCACACGATCGATTAGTACTACCCGCACTCTCGCGAAGGAACTGTCAAACGCTAAGTACGAGTCTTGTTCTTTGCAATCTCGTCAAGGCTCCAGCGGTTCCTTCACGTGATGGTTCACCAGTATCAATGTATTTTGCAAGACCCATTCCTTTGTCGTAGTTGTTTGATAAAGAGCAAGCGCTCAGGATGACAGTCGCTGAACGGGGATTCCTTGCGACCCCTTGCGGCCCTAGCGTCTTTGCGGTGAAATTTTATGACCGCATCTATTCAATCGTAAACTCAAACTCGCACGGAGCATACTTCGTAAAGTATAAACACTCAGCCTGCACCTTCGGTAACGCACCTCTTAGCTGCGTCCATTTGTGCGCGCCAGTACCCGGACCGATTTTTATCTTGTCATCACCGTTTCGGTACGTCGCGAATTCTCCATCAGCTATCAGGTAAGTATCCTTGATTCCTTTTTTCGGAATAACATTTTCTAACTTTCCACCGGTTCGAAAACCAAGTTCTAATGAAACAGGCAAATTCTCAGGACCATCGACCAATACTCTTATCCGTACTTTTCCGTGGTCCGGTGTAACATAGATTTTTGTAGATAAAGTTTGAATTTCCGACTGGTCGCGTTCGACTCTTGGAACACTCCTCCACGTTTCTACACTATCCGGTATCCTATGTTTAGGTAACGGCTGATAATACGGTCCATGCACAATGGAGGAGAGGATGTAACTATCGCCTTCCTTTTCAATCCCAACGCTTTCAAATTGTCCCTTGCCAAAAAATGCAGACGACAGCCGAACAGATTCTAATGCAGCATCGCCTTTGAAGTAATTAAAGAATGTCGGATTGTTCAGGATGATCGACATGTCAACATTGCCTTCCCTTATTCTTACTATATCTGAGTACTCAAAATACTTATGATAACTAGTTGGTATCGGTGTAGGTTCTGGAAGGTCCTCCAATAATGTTGGATCTTCGAGAAAGTGTGGAAGCATGTAACCAAGCTGATCGACCTTAACCGTGTTTTGAATATAATTTACCATTCCGGAATAGCGACTATCCTTATCCATAAGCGCCATATAGTTATAAGCAAGGTAGTAGGCATACATGTTGCTCTTAACGTATTTGTCCTGCCGGATGGAAGACTCAGTCGCGATTTCGCCGTTTGAATGGACAAAATAGAATGTCATGTTAAGATTCTTTCGGATGACATCATATAATGAATCAACTTTCATTTTTCTCGCAATGTCCAACAGAGTTCTGTTACTTATCGGAGTGTAAATCGCCGTACTTCGCTCCTGATACTGACCATCAGGATCGAGATCGATTCTCTCAGCGAGCCACTGTTCTATTCTTGCGCGATAGATCGGGTTTGGAAAAAAATGATTAAGCCAGGCGAGCGCACCGGATACTACCCACCGGTGATTAGGAGTGTGAATGCCGCCGACCGAAAGAGCATTTCCTGCCTTAAGGAGATATTCCTTCATCAGAACTGGAAGGTCTTGAAAGTTTAGTTGCTTGTGTTGTAATAAGATTGAATAAGATAAAGCCAAAGGATAGATAGTAAATCCCAGGTCGGGTGTGGAATGATAATTGGTCGATAAAAGATCTATTGTACCATCGGGGTGTTGCAGGTTAAGTAATGCCCTTGCCGCCAGTGTCATTCGTCCAAGCAATTCCTTCGACTTATAATATTTGGAATCACGCGAGACATAACTGCACATCAGGGTTTGAATCAGGCCCGCTGTCCCGATGGGAGACAGGATACTATCTCCATCGTAAACAGCCCCATAATAGGGATTGGTTTTTTCGGACCATTGCCTTTTCAAGGCTACCGGTATGCTTTCGTCATTTAACTTGATGAGTTGCGCGAGCAATTCTTTTTTGGTGTAGAAGGGAGACGTTTCGCCTGCTTTGGACGTGGCGATTGTAGCCACCACAAGAAGGCCGATCAGTGTCAATTTTCCTTGGCAAATGATGCGGTTTATTAACATTTAGCTTCTTTTGAAATGGATTTTTCCTCTGTTTGAATGGACAATTCTCCGTTCAGTACTTTTATATGGACCTCCATAGCTTCTTTCCGTTTTATTAGGGCTCTTTTTGCTAAATTAGTAGGCTTAAGTTAATGAGAGATAAATAAAAATCGTGATGAAGGTTTTAAGTCTTGTGGCCATTTCAATCCTGCTAAGCTCTGTTATCTGGCAAGCATGTTCAGACAAGAATGCCGGCGATGCGGGCGGCTTGGCGATGAGTAAAGGGAAAGTTGACTTTAACTACCACGTAAAGCCAATACTTTCGGATAAGTGCTTTGCCTGTCACGGACCCGATGTAAAAAAGCGCCAGGCCGAATTCCGCCTGGACACTGAAGAAGGAGCCTTTAAGGCACTAAAATCGGATCCGCATCATTTCGCGATCGTGAAGGGAAACGCCGAAGAAAGTTATCTGATAAAACGAATATTTTCCGAAGACCCTCTATTCCACATGCCCCCACAGGAATCCAACCTTGTGCTCACGGAACAGGAGAAAAACATTTTAAAAAAATGGATTGAGCAAGGAGCTGAATACAAGAAACATTGGGCATTTATTCCTCCCTCAAAGCCAGAGGTGCCCGAGACGGACGATTGGGGTGTAAATGCAATTGACAATTTTGTGTTGGCCAAACTGCATGAAATGAATATGAAGCCAAGCGAAGAAGCCGATAAGGAGAGATTGATTCGCCGCGTAAGCTTCGACCTCACGGGACTTCCCCCACCGCTGGACCAAGTTGATAAATTCTTAAAGGATGAATCACCGGATGCATACGAAAAGGTAGTTGATGAAATGTTGGCTTCGACAGCATATGGCGAACGATGGGCCAACTATTGGCTGGACGTAAGTCGTTATGGAGATTCGCATGGCTATCAGGATGATTTGCCCAGGGTAATGTGGCCGTGGCGCGACTGGGTAATACATGCGTTCAATAAAAACTTACCCTATGATCAGTTTGTTACCTGGCAGCTCGCGGGTGACCTGTTGCCGAACGCAACGCTTGAACAAATCCTTGCCACCGGCTTTAATCGCAATCACAAAATAACGCAGGAGGGAGGCGTCATTCCGGAAGAATATCGCACTGAATATGTTGTGGATCGAACGAACACGTTCGGTAAAGCATTTCTCGGAATCAGCGTAGAATGTAGCCGATGCCATGATCATAAATATGATCCCATTTCGCAAAAGGATTTTTATTCGATGTATTCCTTCTTCAATCAAGCCAAAGAAAAGGGACTCATTAATTATGGAGAACTTCCAAAACCAAATATTAAGATCACTCAAACCGAGGTGAATGGAATTTTGAAATTCATTAACAGTAAAACGATCGGACCCAAGGATACAGTGAAAGTGATGGTGATGGGCGATGATCAGCCACGGAAGACTTTCGTGTTAGAAAGGGGTGTATATGATGCGCCTACTAAGACAGAAGTTTCATCCCACGCGCCGGGTGCGATAATGCCTTACGACTCCCTCAAGTTTGGTACGAATCGACTGGGTCTGTCGAAATGGTTGTTTGCGCCGGAGAATCCATTAACGGCACGGGTGATCGTAAATAGATTCTGGCAGGAAATGTTTGGTCGGGGTATAGTGGCTACATCGGATGATTTTGGAAATCAGGGACGGCTTCCTTCCCATCCCGAACTTTTGGACT
>DATHIE010000239.1:0-8277 GCA_035316905.1 Chryseolinea sp.
TTTTGGGGAATTAGTTCCAGGTCCCATTGTACTTTTTTCGATACTTGATATAGTTATGGAATCACGTGCCGAACTCTCTGAACGTAATTGTGAATGGAAAAGTATCCGAGGTCGGATCACACCAAGAGCTTTTGGATTGCAGGCGGCGGGATATAGATAGAGATTGATTTGTGATTTGTGATTAACGATTTTTGAAGATACTATGGACTATGGACTATGGACTATGGACTATCGACCATGGACTTTAACACACCTTTTCCCACAGCTTGAGATGTTCATCATGCAGAGAGTCAATCAACTTAAAACTGGAGGGAACGATTGTATAGGACGTATAATAGGTAACGAGGCGTACTGCTGGGGATAGGCGGGACAATTGCCCATGTGTATACCTTAAATAAGAATTATAGAGCGATGGAGTCATCAATATAGTATCGTCGATGCTGTCATGTTTGTTTAAATTCTCGTAGAATGAATTGTAAATGTAGAATGCATCGTATTCGTTGAAATTAATGGACGTGACGTCACCGTTGACAAATGTAATGTTGTTCAAGCCATAGGAGGTCGAAAGTTTTTTAGATAATTCAACCAGCGAGCGCCGTTGTTCGATACCGACAAAATGACCACTTGTATTGACTGAGCCAACCAGGCAGAACTTACCTGCGCCCGAACCAATATCCAAGACCCTCTCACCAGGCTTAGTCACCAAAAATTCTGACGCTGTTTTGGCCACCGATACGGGTGTAAAGTGCTTTTCAGCCAGCCGCCGTATTTTTCGAGGATAAATTGCATCGAACTCATCATCCGTTACATCGATTCGCAAGCGAGCAGGTTCAATATTCATTTGCAATGCAGTTTCTTCAATATATAGTTAGTCAATTAACCCTTGTTCGATCTGAACGGATTGCTCAGCTACTTTTTATTATTTATAACTTTATTTCAGTAGACATCCAGATCGCGTGCGACAACAAAATGCCCAGTGTACAATGTGCTCATTTCCCTGAATAATTCCTCCACAGAAAAGGCATTCCAGTGATACAGTATAAGTAGCTTAGGCCTGGCACGCTTACTAAGTTCCGCTAGCTCAGGCGTTGTCGTATGGTATTTGGATGCGAATTGTTGGAATGTCGCTGGCCGTGATTCAAGCCATACAGGAGAATGAACTTCATGAATAAGCACATCACAACTATTGCAAGCAGCGATGGTTGCCTCTGTGGGATTGGTGTCACCTGAAATGACGATACTTCGATCCTTGGTATCGAACCTATATCCATAACTTTCCATGGCATGCTTTGTTGCGAAAGCCGTCACCGTTACGTTATTATCCTTATAGATCACTCCAGATTTGATCTCGTGCGCGTTTACCTTGTGACCACCGGGAAAATCACGTTGATTTCCATTTGGATTGGTTCTTGTTTCAATATCCTCGCGATATGCTTCCAGCAGATGTTCTGTCATAGACTTGATTCCTTTCGGTCCATACACTTCTAAAGCGAATCTTCGCCCCAATGTCCAGGGTGAAAAGATCAAGTCCGGATAGCCCACAGTGTGATCCGAATGTAGATGCGTAACAAATACGACGCGGAATTTCAAGGGGTCAAGCGCTGGAATTGTATTCCGAATTTGTGCCGAGCGAGCCCTCCTGACTAAACCGGGACCCATATCAACTATGTATGCCGTATCATTCACAACGATTGCCGTGCAGGGCCCGGAGCGATCGGGGTCTATTGCTGGAGTGCCAGTGCCAATTAGTATAACACGTGTTGCTGATCCTTTTTGGGCGAGCGTAGCCCCAGAACCATCGCCTGAAACAGTTGGATTTATGGAACGAATCGAGGTGTCTTGTCCCCCGGATTCAAAGGCAGCCAATAACAAAACTGCCAATACATAAGGATTGCAATTTTTCATTATCATAACCAGTTAGATAGCGTTTATCTTCTGAAATCGTCATTTGTTAATCGGCATTCTTAAATTCATTCTATATCACTTTGGCCCTATACGGACACCTCAAGTGACTGGTCAATATGGTTTTATTATATCGTTAAGTCAGTGCGTTTTCCTGATTCAGTACATGTGAAGACCCCTGGTTTCTAATCAGAGCATGATTTTATAACCATGGGCAGAAACAATCCTATTTATCAAACGGATAAATCTTTTTCCAGTCTCCTTTCATATCCACAATCACCCAATTGTATTTCGCAGCATCATCCAATCCTTTTTCAAGGTTGCCGATATGTGACTGCCGATCGTAAGCCCACTCACGTGTTGAATCAGTGTGATGCACAATCATTCCGAAACGAGGTCCTGTTCCAGTCATCGTGTACTGCAACATGGCATAATCACCGTCTGAGTTTCCTGCCGTGAACACGGGTCGTTTACCGATGAATTGATGAATGCCAACCGGCTTACCTTCCTTGTCATCAATGAAATTAAGTTCAGGAAGTTTGATGAGAACTGGTTTACCGTCCGCTAAATCATACTTTACTTTTCCAGAACTTCCCACGACCTGATCGGGAGGAATGCCATACGCTTGCTCAACCCACGGACGCATGAAGTCAACACCGCCACCGGAAACAATGAATGTTTTGTAGCTGGTGGCGCGAAGGTAATTCAACAATTCAACCATTGGCTGGAAAATCATTTCGTTATAATGCTTGCCAGTTTTCGGATGTGTTGCTTTAGCCATCCAGTCTTTTACACTTTTTTCGAATGCTTCTGTTGTCATGCCAGAATGCGTTGCCGCCATGATTTCCATCAGTGCTTTTTCTCCTCCGGATAAGGCAGTTTTCAAATCGCCTTCGAGCAATGCCTGAAAAGGTTGCGTGTTTTTCCATTCAGGATGCTCAGGTGCCAGTGCTTTCACCTGAAATAGCGCAAATGCCAATTGAAAATACATGGGTTGTTCACTCCAAAGTGTTCCATCATTATCAAAGCAAGCGATCCGGTCGGCAATTGGAATAAAATCTGTACTCCCTTCTTTGGTGGTCTTTGTTACAAAGTCAATGATTGCCTTTTTAGAAGTGCCATCATTCCAGGAGGGCAACGGATCGGATACCTTTGTTTGTTTTTTCTTCTGCCCTTCAGCGAAGATGGAAACAGTCAACAAAAAGAATACAGCTAGTTGAATTTTAGATTTCATGATTTTTTTATTGAGGGATATTTAAAAACAACCAACGGTTTAGATGACCGTTGGTTGGATTGAGGAATATAGTGAAAAATCGAACGATAAACATTTTCTTCCGTATTGAAATCATGGGATTTGCTCATGGATAGGTTGACGATCACGTTTCCAAACGCCTCACAATTCTTAATCTTCCACTTACTACAAATCCATCCACAGTCACGGTTGACAAATAAAGAATAAAACCCTATACACATGAAACTTGATTTCTATTCACTGTGTGTTCCAGTAAATTCGGTTGCCGTGTTCTAAGACTAACATTTGATAAACGTGCCGCAAGCAACCGACCGAAATGCTTATCTTTTGATCGAAATGAATAGTCAATCGAAAGAACCAGGCGAGTTGAAACTTTTTATGTTGTTGTTGGGATCAAAAGCTCCCGGCAGACATGTGGAGCAACACGATTTCTTTTTTGGAATCGCTTATGAACTGAGGGATCTTGTAAGCGAAATTAAATTATTCTGGCCGGAAGCAGGAGATAAGATCCACATTGATGCATGGCGAGAAGTGACTGTTGTAGATGGTTATCAGATCAAGATCATGTCCAAAGGTGAACCCAAAAACGCAGACAGTAATAAAAAATTATTCTTCATTAATCTCGGTGGCTATCAGGAGAATAAATTCGAAGAGCAGCATTATACAATTTTAACGGTGAAAACAGACCGTGCCGCCGCATTTAACGAAGCAAAGGAGACTCTTTTCTTCAAGCACAATCATTTTGAAGGAGCCACTTCGCATATCGATGACAAATATGGCGTTGATGTAGATGATATTTATCAGATAGACGATATACTGAGGTCCAGGCAAAAAGAGAGTTACCGCATTGAGCTCACGCCAGCAATAGGTTTGGTGGAAGATCCTATTCATTTGGGTTACCTGAAACTTAGCGCATTGAAATAGGTGTTTTTACGGCTATTAATAAAAGGCCTAACGCCAACGGTTTAGATGGGGTATTTTGAGCTGTTCGTCGGTATTTATGTGATGTAAGTGGTTTCCCGAGTTCGAATCAATCATAGGTAAACAATTGTCTGCCAATTATTAATAACTTCGCAGCTTAATTTGAATCAACAATGACCAAGATCATTTCAATACTAATTACTGGAGCAGCTATTATGCTTGCATCCTGTGGAACAAAAAAAACAGATGAGGCAGGCGCTTCGGCCGCTGATAGCTCGTCAGTCTCCAATTCGCCGGTGGAAACCGAGAAGGCAAACACCGAGTACAAGCCAGCGTTTGAAGGACAGACCCGGATTGCTGGAGTTACTTCAACGACGGCTTACGAAGGAACTATGTTGGACAGTTCACTGACCAGACCCTGGGGCATAACGAGCCTGCCCGATGGAAGATTTATTATCACTGAAAAAGGTGGTACTATGAAGATCGCTTCGGCTACTGGTGCAGTAGGGACAGCGTTGGGTGGAGTTCCTAAAGTTGATGACGAAAGACAGGGCGGCTTACTTGGCGTGTGCATTGATCCGGCCTTTGATCAAAACAGAATGGTATACTGGGTCTTCTCAGAGCCGGTATCCGGCGGCAACCTGACATCGGTCGCGAAAGGCAAACTGTCGGTCGATGAAAAAAAACTGGAAGGAGTGAAAGTTATTTATCGCGCCACACCCGCATTTAAGGGATCACTCCACTACGGTGGCCGCGTCATGTTTACAAAGGAAGGACATCTGATTGTTTCAACTGGTGAACGTTCAGATATTATAACAAGACCACAAGCTCAGGATCTTAATTCCGGACTGGGAAAAGTGATTCGTATCACCACTGATGGAAAGCCGGTCGCTGGTAATCCATTCGAAGGAAAGGCGGGTGCAAGACCCGAGCTATATTCTTATGGCCATCGCAACGTGCAGAGTATTGCTTTTCATCCAGTGACGGGAGATCTCTGGGAAGCTGAGTTTGGTCCGAGAGGTGGTGACGAACTTAACCGCATAGAGGCTGGGAAAAACTATGGCTGGCCAACGATCACCTATGGTCTAGAATATTCTGGCAAGAAGATCGGTGATTCTATTCAACATAAAGATGGTCTTGAGCAACCGGTCTATTACTGGGACCCCGTTATCTCACCCAGTGGAATGACCTTCTACAGCAGCGACAGCATTCCTGAATGGAAAAACAATCTTTTCATTTCCTGCCTTAGCAGCATGCATATCTGTCGGCTCATTATTGAAAACAACAAAGTAGTGGGTGAGGAAAGATTGTTGACAGAAGTCAAACAACGTTTCCGCGATATTACTCAAGGAAAGGATGGAGCACTGTATGCAGTCAGCGATCAAGGTAGACTTTATCGAATTTTTAAGAAGTAAACGTAAGATCGCGATATCGAAAGATAAATTGAGAGGGGCCTCTGTAAAGAAGCCCCTTTTTAATTGTACTGGAACAACTTGTTGTATTAGTCTCGGTGCGTTATCAGGAAAATAAATTTGAAGAGCAGCATTATACACCACACCGCCTAAAATGGTGTCAACGTTTCAATGTGGGGTTCGCTCCAGGCAATAGAGATTTGAGGCTATTAGCTTATTTAACTCGCTTAAGCACCGCCTTTGAATACAATTCAAAATCCTTCCCTGGCTCGGCCAGTTCGAAGGTTTCAGTGAATTCATTGTCGTTTACAATCTGATATGATTCTTTCGCCCGAAATCCGGCAGGAATGTTTTCGATACTTTCAGATATGAACACAATGGACTTGCCATCGGGTGATATTGATTCAATCTTAAATTGATTCACAAATCCTTCTATATGAAATTGTCTAAGAACAAAAGTTTTCCTTGCTTTATCGTAGCTGATGAAGCCGTGATCTTCGTGTACCTCTCCCTTAGGATTATCTTTTGAAGGAGGATAGGTTGATTTGTTCTTTACTTCGATGAATTTTTTGTTCAGGACAATTTGATAGCTGCGTTCATATTTTCCTTTACCGGGTTGTCCTTCGGAAGTTCCCGCCCAGGTTCCAATCATGTTTTTGAATGGAAGCCAAACGCTGTCTTGTTGAGACGTCTGGGCGTTCACCATATTGGATATGACGACTAAGAGAAAAAATATCCAAATTCTTTCCATGTCTCTAATTTAGGATATTTAAAAACGTAGTTGTCCTTTACATTGCGATTTTTAATAGTCCATTTTAATTTTCACTTTAATATTTTTTATCAAGATACAATGATCGGCGATTTGTAGTTTGCAAGAGAAAATCATTAACACGGCTTTTCATGATCATTAAGAAACTCGCTGTACCCTTCATTAACGAAAAGCTGCTCCAACAAGTAGAACATTGTTACATCGCCACGGCGGCGATTTCCGAAGCCGGATTCGATTTCATCCGCACTCGTATTCCCACCAAAACAAAAATGGAAATCATCACGGGACTGGAGATGCCCACCTCGCCCGCTGTACTACAAAGGATCTGGCGCAACTACCAGGGACGAATCACCCTGAATATTTACACACGCAACGACTTTCACGCCAACGTGTACATCTTTGACTTGCCGTTTCGGAAGTCCGTTGCGTTTGTAGGCTCCGGCCACTTCACGCTTGAGGGGCTTAAGGACACCGAAGAACTCTTTTACAAGATCAGTGATGCCAAAGAAATTGAAAACCTTAAATCATGGTTCATCGGCTATTACGAATTTGCCCAGCCACTTTCAGAAGCACTCATTGCAGAATATGAATGGCGCTATCCCTTGATGAAGCAACAACACCATGCATCACGACTGGAAAAGAAGCAATTCCTTTCGCTCACGACAGCTGGTTTTAGTTGGGATCACATTAAGTTCAAACATCAGTACTTCAAAAAAGAAGATTACCTCGCCTTCAGTAGCGACAAAGCTCAATTCGATACACCTGACCTTAATGCCGGGCGCGTGAACGTGCAAAACAAATTCCTAGCGCTTCATGACCTGATAAAGGATGATCTCCGGAAAATGGGACTTCAGGCAACCCCAAATACGGATGCCATTGTAAGCAGCACCGATCCGGTCGATCATGCGGATAGTCAACTGCGCAGTATGTGTTTGACTTATGGCGAGTTGAAAAAGAATGATGAGGCACCAACACTTACGGATCGGATCCATGTGCAAATTATGCTCAGCCAAAAGGAAGTGGGTATTTACCTGGTGGCAGGCACTCCGCGGAAAGGCAAAGTCGATCGTGAATATTTTAAGAGTTGCATGAACGATGTTGAATACCGCAAACAGGCCTTTAAGCTACTTAGCGGCTTAGGGCCCGCTTATTGGATTGAGGTTGCCTGCGAACGAAAGAACACAGACACCATTCCGACAGAAGACGCACTATGGGAATTTATAAAAACCGATCAGTGGATATATTTTGATTTTATAATAGGTAGAAATTATTTACCCGACGCGGCTGAAATAAGCAGCGAAAGCATAGCGGCTTCTATCGTGAGGGAATTGGATAAACTATCGCTGGTGTTCCGGCACATGAAAGCGCCTGACCAACGGTAAGCCGATAAATGGTTGCTTGTTTCGCAATCAGTCTTTATCTGAAGGCAATGCATCAAATGCTTTTCGTTTATCATCCATCCATGCTTTCGTTGCTTCGGGCGACGTCATGCTGCTTCGCATTTCATTCATCGCTTTCACGTGCGCCGGTTCTCCATTTTGAACCATCTCCCGAGCATGTTTGCTAACCATCATCGCGATTTCGTCAAAACTATTCGCGCTGAATGTTTGGTCACACGCCCCTCCCAATTGTTTGCAGGTCATTGTCTTCATTTAGATATCGTTTAAATGGTGGTAAGATCGAATTTTTTCGCGCGTTAGTGGTATCCAGGGTAAAGATACGCCAATTTCAAAGTAGCTTAACAGCGCAATGAACTGGCATCTACATCATGGCAGTCAAAAATCGAACGGAACTTTCTCGGGATTTGTAACCATACGGACCTGCGGCAGTAGTGTAAAAGGGGTTTCTGAAAAGCCCGGAAGAGTAACGAAAATCATTCTCTCATGATCAAAAGCTATCTCAACATCGCCTGGAGGCACCTGGTCAAAAATAAATTCTATAGCACCATCAATATCGGAGGCCTGACGGTGGGGATGGTAGTAGCAATACTCACGGGCCTTTGGGTCTTTGATGAGATAAGT
>DATHIE010000240.1:0-14824 GCA_035316905.1 Chryseolinea sp.
ATGTCTCCCAATCGTAACCCTTGCCCCAGATCAAACCTGTAACCGTAACTTTGAGATCCACTGACAATGAAAGTAAAAACATCATCATATCCGAAGATTGATTTCCATTTTGATTTACGGTATGGAATATCGGCGTATGACCCCCAAATCCGAATTTATCCACTCCTGCCCTCGCATTCGCATCTGCACCGTACATTATTAGTACTCGCGCCGATGAAACGTGGTTAAATTCAGCGCAAATATGCAATAAGGTTACTTCGTGCATTGGCGTGTAGGCGCTTCGTAAAGTATACTTCTTATAAACCAGTTGGGGATTTGACTTTAACTCCGCTTCAAGACTTTGAGCATCGTCCAGTAACGCGAAAAGCAAAGGCTGGTCATCCATTTCCAAACCAAAATCAACAAACACCTTTACGCAGTCCTTGAACCTCGGACTCCTGGTATACTCGCTGATAAGCTCATTGATCAGGGGCTCATTGCGAAAGGATGTGTTGGGATTAATTCCATTTTGGAAACACATTCTGATTCCGTCGACGGAGTGAAGTTCGATGTCAACGATCAGTTTTTGTAAATAATCCATGATTGAATTTATTTAGCGACCGACGTTGGGCAATTTACCGCTGCCTTTGCACCAGTCACATTTTTCCCTTCCTCTTGCACCAAGCCAGAATCCTTTTCCTTCGCACCGCGAACAACGCAAAAATGCAGGCGGTTGAAAAAGCCTAAACACGAAATAACAAATCCCGCCAATCACAACGGCAAAGAAGATCAATCGAATAAGTGCAAAAATCATTATTAGAATTTAGAATTTAGAATTTAGAATTTAGCCCAGTTATCCAGGTACCTAGCCACCCGACTACGACAAACCTATGTTTTTTGTAAAACAGTCGAAAACCATTAAGCATACTTTTTTCGTATTGGAATTTAACACTGTTCAGTAACTTAGCGAGCTTGAATTCTAAACTAAATACTGAAATAATGGATTTTTCAAAATACAAAAAAGGAACTGCATCCGTTTGGGCTGGGGAAACTGATCCTTTTTGTTTTGGTGCGACTACTCCGCCAATCGTAAATAGTGTAACATTTGCTTATGACGACCTGGACCAGTGGTATGATGTCGCAACCGGAAAACGCGACGGCTACATTTATAGCCGTAATACAAACCCAACGGTTTCAGTATTGGAAGAAAAGATCAGGCTTCTTGAAGGAGCTGAAGCGGCCACGTCATTTGCTACTGGCATGGGTGCGATAAGTAATACATTATTCGCGCTGTTATCGCCTGGAAAACGAGTTGTTTCTATAAAAGACTCTTACGGGGGTACGAGCAAACTCTTCCTCGAGTTTCTTCCGAAATACAACGTAAACGTGAAGTTGTGTGAAACAACAGACCATGATCAGATCGAATCCGAAATCTCAAAAGGTTGTGACCTCTTATATCTTGAAACGCCTACTAATCCAACGCTAAAGATCGTGGATATTAAACGGCTCTCCGCAGCCGCAAAAAAGGTAGGAGCCATCGTTGTTGTGGACAACACATTTGCAACCCCGATAAATCAAAACCCTCTCAAGTTAGGTGCAGACCTCGTCGTCCATAGTGCTACTAAATTTTTGTGCGGCCACTCTGACGCCATGGGTGGAGTGCTATGCGGAAAAAAACAATGGGTTGAACAGGTATTTCGGTTTCGCGAAATAAATGGCGCAAGTCTTCAACCTGACCCAGCATATTTGATTATTCGGGGAATGAAAACCCTCGAACTCAGAATTGAAAGACAAAACTCATCAGCGTTGCGCATTGCTAAATTTCTAAAAGCACATAAGAAGATTAACGACGTTTTCTATCCTGGGCTGGAGTCGCATACCGGACATGACATTGCAAAAGGACAGATGTCTGGTTTCGGAGGAATGATGAGCTTTTCGCTGCAGGGATCGTATGAAGATGTGAAACGGTTTCTAGCCAAACTTCGCCTTGTTCACCTGGCAGCAAGCCTCGGATCGGTCAGCACGCTTGCTGGTCCCCCACGAACTACAAGCCACGTCGAACTTTCAGAGGAACAACGCAAATTATTAGGTATCCCTGAAAGCCTCATACGCTATTCGGTGGGAATCGAAAATCCTGAAGATCTGTTGGAAGATCTGGAAAACGCATTGTCGTCGCTATGATGACCAACCTTCTCAAAAAAAAGTGGCTAAAAACCTTGACTTCTACCGCGATATAAAGGCGCTGGAGCTTTCGGTGACAAAAGCGTTGGAAGACCATTGGTTCTTTGGACTTCCACCCGATTGGCACGTGGTAATCGCCGACATCAAGAACTCAACGGCCGCCGTCGCTGAAGGCCGGCATAATGATGTTAACCTGATCGCTGCTGGAAGTCTTATTGCCGCGTTGAACATAGCAAAGGAAAAAAACGTGGAGATCCCCTTCTTCTTCAGTGGCGATGGTGGAGCTGTAATTGTCCCTGGTGAAATTGTAGACGATGTCATGACCGGGCTTCACCGCCACAATGAGAATGCTTTCAAGAATTTCGGACTGACTATGCATATCGGAAGCATGTCGGTCGCAGCTATTTCGTCGAGCGGCGCAGGATTACGGATAGCAAAGATTCAGATCGGCCAAAATCTAACCAAGGCATTGCTGGTCGGTAATGGTCTTAAGGCCGCTGAACTTCAGATCAAAAAAAAATCCGGAAATGGCCGCGAGAATTTGTCGGTTGACCTCGACTTGAATATGCAAGGCCTTGAATGCCGATGGGATAAGGTCAAACCTCCGACCGATGAAAATGAGATCGTTTGTTACCTGGTGGAAGCAACAAATCAGGCAATGCAAACCGAAGTTTATCGTGACGTTCTTGTTAAAATGGACGAGATCTATGGACCCATTGAAGGCAGAAGCCCGTTATCTAAAAATCGTCTTAGGCTTCTCCTGAATCTGAAAAAGATTGAAACTGAGATGAAGGTCAAGTTTGGCGGATGGCGTCTTCGCTATTATATCGGAACGCTCCTTGAAAACTTCCTGGGACTTTTCTTCTTCGGACTGAACCTGAAACTTGGAGGGGTGAAAGGACAGGATTACCTCTCGCAATTGATCGCCAATGCCGATACGTTGACGATCGATGGCCGAATAAACACGATTATTTCTGGTAAATCGGAGAAGAGAAAACAATTGATAGGCTACCTGAGGATCCAGGAAGAAAATGGTGTTTTGATCTTTGGCCACCACATCAGCAAGGAAAGTATTATGACATGCTACATAGAGAATATGAACGCTAAACATATCCATTTCGTGGATGGCTCGGATGGGGGCTATACCGAGGCGGCAAAAGAATTAAAAGCAAAGGCGCTCCTAAATCCACTTAAGGGGACTTGAAATGCAAAGACTAAAAGCGAATCCACTTGACTTGATTGTTGATTGCTGAATGTTGAGTGTTTTCGGCTACGTGAAGAATTGTTTAAAAAAGTGTCAATCCTCAAAACGCAATAAGCAACAATCAAGGGTTGTTGACTTAAATTAAGGTCAGTTAAAGGCATTTCGGTTTTTAAACCCCTAAATCCCTTGAAGGGGACTTGAAATGCAAGTGCTATCGTGTATTTACCTAATTGGCTACTTCCCGCTCAAGGGGGTCAGGAGGTGGTTCCTGATCAACATCACCCGGTTTAACACCATCGTTTTCTTTTCGTCCTGTGGTCTGAATCTCAGCGTAAGGGTATTTTTAAAGTCCTCCACATCGATGTCACCCACGTAAAGGTCAAGTTTCCTTTCTTCTGCCTTACTATACGTTGATATCCAATCCGAAACAGCAGTCTGCCGTTGCCACAGCGAAAAGTCACAGCCGAATGGTTCCTTCATAATATCAAAATACAATGAATAGGTCCCGTAAGGAATATCCTTAAGCGAAATCCGAAGCCACGAATCGCCACCTGGTGTGAAAAAATAGGTCTCACCGCCCGTGCCGTATTTCCAGGTTGTCTTTACATCGATGTCACCGAAGATATTGTAGTCCATTAGCTGAGGATACACCACAAGCGTATCCGGAACGTATACTTTAACTAACTCAGGACTGAGCTCGGCTACCTTGTCCATTGGCTTATCGGAGTAATAAAAGCCGAGGGACGTGTAGTCTACGGGAAATTGATTGCGCACCGGACCATGTTCAATGCTATGATAAAAGTTCTTGTCATAGGAAATTTTGTCGGAAAGGAAGAGCCTGTATCCTCCTGTCCTGCAAAAAGGAAGTGAATAGTCGAGAGCCCCGTGTAATGGCAAACTCATTGTACCCTCCCACCGGTCCATCATTGCGTACCACCCTCCATTGAAATAATCTTCGGAGCCGGTACCATGCAACCTAAAGTCGCCATCTACACTGGTTGAATCATCACCTTCAAAGAAATACGTCATACCTGCTTTCATGCCTTGAGCCTGAAGAATGGTTCCGACGTAGTGTCCCCTGCCCTGAACATCCAGGAAAACGTGAGGCTTTCCTTTCTCGGATTTGGCTACCTTATTCCAGTTTGAATAGAATTTTCCCTCGTTTATTTCATCTCTGCCGTTCTCCGAGTACCAAACACGAGAAGTAATGGTCACTGATCCCTCACTCCCTCCTCCCAGGTATATAAGTTCAATTTTCGCGTCACTGTCGAAAGGCATTGGAAAATAACAGTAATTCTTTTCTGCGGTGGAACCGATCAATAGACTTTGCATCGAAGGCTTTCCAAATGCATATCCAAAGAAATCCGCCACTGGACAATACACGGCGGGAATAGCTTCATGATCCCATGTGATCTTTATGACAAGGCTTCTTCTTAACCCCTCGAATACCGACACGGGTCCAAGCTCAATCCCCATCAAACGGCCGGGGCGTCGGATGTTAAACACGTCTTTAACTTCGCCGGGTCTTAATTCAAAGGTGCCTGTGCTTTCGGTAAGCTCTTCAGGGTAAAAATCACGTGTCGTCCTATCCTTCTTGTTCCACAACGTGCTTATCTTTTCCAGTGCTTCTTTTTCGTCACTGGTTAGCTCGGTATTAAAGCTCTTTACAGTTGCATTGGCTGGATAAAGGCGGTATTGAATCTGATGAAATTGCAGCTTCTTGCCGCGCGAAACTATCCTGCAGCCTTCCGCGAAAGGGATCGGCAAATAACAATAAAATCCTCCCAGCTGATTGCCACATAGTGGAGCGACAAACGGATACTGTTTGCCCGAAAAAAGGTCACTGTATTTAATGGATAACGGGGGATGGTTGCCATTATCAATGTAAAAGTCCAGGGTATCATCTGTTGGGGTCGGCGTCCAAATTCTCGTGATCACGCCGCTACCCTTCACGTCAAAGATCACCAGCGTGCTGTCCTCATTCCTTTGAATAAAGGAGTATCGGCCGCTGAATCCGTCATCATTGTTCCAGGTCGTGTCATACGAAGAGAACTGGGATGTGAATGTGCTGTCAAAAAATGACGGAAGTGACCTTATGTCATGAAATACCTTTAGTTCCTCGGCTAATGAGTAACTAAGTTTAGTATTTCCTTTTTCCGAAAAATCGCCCTTATGGTTCTGACATCCAATAAGGATAAGAATCAAACAAACGGCAGGCAGATATTTCATTTCCATCAGGTGAAAAGCATGAAAGTTTGAAATTTTAGAACTATTTTCAAATAATCCGGTGTTAACGGAGGCACGTACTTGGATTGCCATGAAAAAAGTGATGAAATGGTTGGCGTATTTTCTCATTGGCATGTCGGCAATCATGCTCATAGGCGCATTGCTCCTTTACAGCTACAAGCAAGAGATACTCACTTCCATCAACAGCAACCTCAAAGAGAGAGTTAACGGGGATGTAAACATTGGCGACATACACATCACCATTCTCCATCACTTCCCCAATGTATCCATTGCTCTTGAAAATATTTATGTCCACGGACCTCAATACGATAAATATAAACAGCCTTTTTTACGTGCTGAATGGGTAGACGTCAACGTAGACCTTTTTAAGTTACTCCAGAAAGAGATAAGCATAAAATCGGTATATATTGAAAATGGAGAGTTTTTTGCGTTTCGGGCCTACGATGGATATACCAACCTACGGGTCTTTAAAAAGAAACGAGTCCCGTCAAATCCTACGCGTGAAAATATTGACCTCCCGAACCTGGATCAGCTAAATCTTATTAACATTAAGATCACATATGTCGATTCATTGAAGAAAAAAACCTTTGCCGTCAATTTAGAGCGAACCAGTAACTCGATAAAGGCAAAGGATTCATCCACGGTGATTAACATATCCGGACGAATGACCTTTGATAAATTGATGTTAAACTCTGCAAAGGGCAGCTTTCTTAAGGATAAGAGTGTAATCGCCAACCTTAATCTGGAATTAGATCCGTCGCAGCAAAACATTCTTGTGCAGCCATCTATCCTAAAGTTCGACAAGTCACTGGTACGATTGTCCGGGCTTTTTACGCTGGGGCAACCCGGGGAGTATCAACTGGATATCAGTTCAGACGAGCTTGACTATAAAGAAGGGCTGAGCATTCTGAATGATTCCCTGACAAAAAAGCTCGACAAGTATGACGTTGAAAAGCCTCTGAAAATCGACGTTACCTTGAAAGGAGTACTGGCACCGGGAGTAAAGCCATCCGTCGATCTCACATTTGCATTTTCAAACAGCAAGGTCACCACCTCTAAACTGACTATGGACGACATGACCATAAGTGGATCCTTTATCAACCACGTGGACCATACGCTACCAAATGACGCGCAGAACTCGCAACTCCATCTCGCCTCCCTGAAAGGCATCGTTAATAATCTGCCCGTTGAGGCAGAAGTAACGCTTACCGATCTTCGGGATCCCGCACTACAATTGAAAGCTGTGTTCAATGTAGACCTTAAAGACCTAAATACTCACCTCGACACAACTAAGCTCAAAATGATCGATGGGAAATTTGTCTCGAGCTTCACGTATAACGGAAAATTGAAAGAATATCTTGATGAATCACGGACAAGGTATGAAGGAACATTATCGGGTAAAGCAACAATTACGAACGGAAAGGTACATTATATCGCAAGGAAAATTAAGATCGATAAACTGAACGCTACATTCGGTTTTACACAGAAACGATTTGATATCCAAGAGCTCAAACTTGTCGCCAACAAGAATGCTGTTGCCGTGACTGGACTTATGACAGATTTTATTCCATTTTTCACCAGCCCAGAACAATCCTGTAAAGTAAAGTTGAATATCATCTCTCCGCGAATTGATATGTCGGGGTTCGCGCAACAACGAAAAATTAGATTGTCTAAGTCAGCGAAAGCTGCGTCAAAACAAAGGGTTTCCGATGTAATTGAAAAGCTTAACGAGGGCCTGGAATTTGACCTCGACTTTAAAGTGGACGAGTTTGTGAACAAAAATTTTCATGCTAAACAGCTAAAAGGAAACTTGATGCTGTCGAACAATCAATTCATTTTGAAAAATGCGAGCATGGAGTTCGCAAAAGGAACGGTTGGATTTAATCTCAGGGTGACAAACCTTCAAAAGAACATCAATCCCATTTATCTCAATACAACGATGAAAGATGTCGATTTGAAGGAATTCTTCTATGCATTCAATAACTTCAATCAGAAGACTTTTCAGCACCATCACGTTGAAGGAAAATTAAGTCTCGATCTGGATTTGCGTGCTGAAGTTGACGATAAGCTAGACTTTCTTACTAAAGACCTCGACGGCGTTGCCCAATTCACAATCACAGATGGCAGGCTAAAGGACTTTGAGCCAATGCAACGTCTCAGCAACTTTCTCTTGAAAGGCCGAGACTTTTCGGACGTGCAGTTTGGTGAAATAACATCAAACATCAACATGTCTGGTACGCAGATGCATGTCAACCGCATGGAGGTAGAATCTACCGTGATCACAATGTTTATCGAGGGCCGTTATGATTTGAAGGATAGTTCCGACCTGAGCATACAAATACCACTTAGCAACCTGAAGAAAAGAGACCAGGACATTCCGCCTGAAAACGTCGGAGTAGATAGCAAGGTAGGTGCAAGCGTATATCTGCGGGTAAAACCGGACAAGACGGGAAAGAATGCCATCAGTTATGATCCTTTCAAAAAGTTCAGAAAGAAGAAAAAGAATGGCAATACAGTTTGAACCATGCATTTGCCGTTAAGTTATTTTTAATTTTTTTCACATACGCTGTCAGTTCCGTGGCTGATGCTATTTTTACGCTCTGGATTTTATACGAACAAGAATGGATACCCGCAGGGAATTTCTTAAAAAAGCAACTGTACTTTCGGCTGGCATTGGTTTCGCAGGAACACTGCCTCCTTCAATTCAAAGGGCTCTAGCCATCAACCCACCCGTTGGAAGCACCTATCTGGATGCCGAGCATGTTGTGATCCTGATGCAGGAAAACAGATCTTTCGACCATTGTTACGGAACCCTGCAGGGTGTTCGCGGCTTTAATGATCCGCGAGCCATTCGGCTTCCCAACAAGAACCTGGTGTGGCTTCAATCGAATTCTAGCGGTGAAACATTTCTTCCGTTTCGTCTCAACATCAAAGACACAAAGGCGACCTGGATGGGATCCCTCCCGCATTCATGGACAGACCAGGTTGATGCTCGCAACGACGGAAAGTGCGACAAATGGCTTGAGGCTAAAAAGGCCGGCAACAAAGCCTATCAAAAAATGCCTCTTACGTTAGGCTATTACAACCGTGAAGACATTCCATTCTATTATGCGCTAGCAGACGCATTCACAATATGCGATCAGAATTTCTGCAGCTCATTGACTGGTACAACGCCCAATAGATTATACCTGTGGACGGGAACTGTGCGCGAAGAGCAAAACAAGGATTCTTACGCAAATGTGAGAAACGAAAATGTGGACTATGATGAAGAGAAACTTGCACACTGGAAGACCTTTCCTGAGCGGCTGGAAGAACACAACATTTCATGGAAGATCTATCAAAATGAAATCAGTGTTGGTGTAGGTTTTGAAGGTGAAGAGGACGCATGGCTAGCAAACTTCACTGATAATCCTATTGAATGGTTTGCCAAATACAACGTCAAATTTCTTGAGGCTTATATTGACTCTCTTCCTAAAACCATCGCGACCCTTTCCGATGAAATTGCAAGTTTGGAGAAAAGTCTTTCGTCTTCATCTGATTCAAATAACGCTACGGAACAACTGCAGAAAAAACTGTCGTCTGCGAAAAAGGAGCTGGAGGTCGCTCAACGAGACCAACAGAAATACACGCGGGAAAACTTTGACAAACTATCTACTTTTGAAAAGAACCTGCACGCCAAGGCCTTTACGACAAACAAAAAAGATCCAAACTATCACAAGCTCACTACGCTGAAGTATAATGATGGTACAACGGAACGAGAGCTCAAGGTTCCGGCTGGCGATGTGCTTTTCCAGTTTCGCGAAGATGTGAAGGACGGAAAACTGCCGACCGTGTCGTGGCTGGTTGCGCCTGAGAATTTTTCTGACCATCCCGGGGCGCCATGGTACGGAGCGTGGTACATTTCAGAAGCACTCGATATACTTACTAAAAACCCTGAAGTGTGGAAGAAAACAATTTTTATTCTCGCATATGATGAGAACGATGGATATTTCGACCACATCCCGCCTTTTACCGTTCCAAATCCGAATAAACCAGGAACAGGGCTTTTATCGAAGAGTATCGATGGCTCTGTTGAGTTTGTTTCGCTCGAGCAGGACATGAAAAAGAAACCTCGTGAATCGTCGCGGGAAAGTTCTATCGGCTTAGGGTATCGTGTTCCACTTGTTATCGCATCACCATGGAACCGTGGTGGTGTAGTTTGTTCGCAGGTGTTCGATCATACTTCCGTACTTCAATTTCTTGAGAAATTCTTAAGCCATAAAACAGGAAAGCAGATCGAGGAATCGAACATAAGCGCCTGGCGCCGGGTGGTCTGTGGCGACCTTACGTCGGCATTCCGCCCATATCTCGGAGAAAAAATAGATTTGCCTGCATTTCTTTCCAGAAATGATTACATCGAAGAAGTACACAAAGCTAGATTCAAACAAGATCCTTCCGGGTATCGACCATTAACAAATAATGAAATACAACAGATCAATGCAAACCCATCCTCGTCACCAGTCATGCCAAGGCAGGAAAAAGGCGTACGTAAATCCAGTGCAATACCGTATGAGCTATACGCACACGGAAGTCTGACAGCCGATAAGAAGAAGTTTCATCTAAAGCTAGCCGCAAGCCGCGAGGTATTTGGAGCCAAGGCAGCAGGTTCACCTTTTAATGTGTATGCACCTGGCAAATTCAAGAAGCAAAGTTCCTCAACCTTCGAGCCACTCTGTAACTGGTCATATGCTGTTGCTCCCGGCGATGAATTGATTGACCATTGGGACCTTGACCAGTTCGAAGATTCCAACTACCACCTATGTGTTTATGGTCCAAACGGCTTCTACCGTGAATTTACAGGGAATGGAACAGATCCTTTGCTGGACATCAGGTGTGAATACCGCAAGGACAAAAAGAAAAAAACTCTTCTCGGATTGGAGGTCGTAATTAAGAACCTTAATCAGAAACCCATTGAGATTGAGTTAATTGACTTATCATATGGGCAGAAAGATCGAAAACAACGCTTTGAACCCAATGTAGAAAAGACGATTGTGATCGATTTGATCCAAAGTCATGGCTGGTACGACTTTGCGTTAAAAGAAGCGGATAACAGCACCTTTGGAAGGCGTTTTTCCGGAAGAGTGGAAACAGGGGAAATTGGATCGACCGATCCATCAATGGGTTAGCTTGAAATAATATACGTAGATGTTACGTTTGAGTATCGACGAGTATAAAGAAGTGAAATTAAACATAAAGGTCAATAGCAGTTGAGTTTTATTAAGAGTCTATATTTCGTAAAAATATTTCCAGGGTGAAGATTCTGATACTAGACGACGAAGAGCTCGATTTGTTTATAAATAGAAAGCTGCTCGCCCTCGAATTTGACGTTGAAGGATTTACCTCCGTTAAAGAAGCAACTAACTGGGCGCAGCAAAATGATTTCGACATTGCTGTCATCGATTATTACCTGGCTCCTGGTGTTTTTGCGAATCACGTCCTCAAAGAATTGAAATCAATCAAGGGCAATAATTTCAAATCCTATGTAGTGTCGAATTATATCGACGAAAAACAATCAGCGGAATTAAGGGCGGCGGGATTTACAGGAATTATTTATAAACCGCTTACCCTGGAGGGATTCAGAGAAAAGATCAAAGTGCACTAGCGTCAATTTCCCCAATCAGGCACGGGAGTTCCTTCATCAAAAAGTTCATCCATATAATAAGGACGTTTGAAACTGTCGTCACACGGCCCGTTGTCGACAGGATAAATGCATGATGAATATACACTTAGGTCATTCGCATTCATCAGGCTCTTAAGATCACCATTAGGCAACAGATCATTGTCATGAAGCCTTCCTAAAATACAATGTCCCAGCTCGTGAAAGATCAGAGTTTCGTGTTCCTCGTCCGTAAACCAACACTTGATGTTCGGGTTGATCGAAACCACCTTCTGAATATCCTTTTCCAGCGAGCTTGAATTGCAACGAGCACAGTGAGGTTGTTCAATAGTTGCATCATAATCGATGATCAGATTGTTTATTTCTAACGAATATCCACGGTGGGCAGCCTCGAGGATGAAAGCATCAATAAAAGGCTGGTATTCGGCAGGTACATTATATACCGGGTTAAAATCGTCGTCTTTCGAACAACCTGTGACGAATATCGATAACATCAGCGAGCACAAAGACGCCAATAAAAATCGCATTGATCGGAACAATTCCACCCTTAAAACTTTAGACGCATACCCGGAAAGCTACTCAAATTTCAAGTATATTTTCGTTATCATCAACAAGCTTACGCAGCGCACTTATGGGATGAGAAACTTCAAGTCTTCCTTTTTAAAGCTCCCGAATGTGTTTCGTTTATTCAGCGGCCACTTGTATTCAGTCTGCGGAATCTGGTGGAAATACGCTGCCGGACGTGCAGGTTTTCCGGATGTTTTTCCCGCTGATCCTCGCAGATCTTTTCCGCGTGAATCTGCGGGTATTCAGTCTGCGGGATCTGCGGGAAACAACGCCGGCGTTGACTGCATTTACGAGGGTGGCGATGGACTGACAGTTTTCGCGGAGTGTATCACAATCGAATAGATTGGTGTATCGCTATCGTTACAACTAATAGTGCTAGTCTAGGGTTGTATTGGCTATAATTATATGATTATCAATTTGTTAACTATTTGGTACGGAGTTAGCAATCCAATTGAATCATCTTCACCAAAGAACCATGATTCGAAACTACATCACATCCCATCTCCGATCCCTTTGGCGGAATAGAACACATGCCTTTATTAATCTACTTGGTTTGTCGCTGGGAATTACCTGCACAACAGTCATTTTCCTCATTTTACGATTCGAGCTCAGCTTCGACAATTATCATGCAGATCAGGACCGTATTTACCGGGTTGTTCATGAATACATAAATACTCCTAAGCCTGCGTTTGATGCGGCCATGACTTATCCAATGCCACCGGCACTTCGACAGGATTTCCCTGACCTCGAATATGTTGCGCTAGCCGATAACAACATGGGTGATCCAGTGATTACGATCACGCGTGATGATAATTCAACGGAAAAGTTCAAAGAAAAAGGCGTTGTATTTCTGGACCCTGAATTCTTAAAGATCTTTCAATATGATTGGATTGAAGGAAATTCCGACGTGTTAGAAAACGAAAAGACCGTCGTATTGACTGAGTCTATAGCCCGCAAGTACTTTGGAACCACGGCGGTGGTAAACAAGGTCATGAATTTCAATAATGAGTATGATGTGACCGTGGCTGGGGTAATAAAAGATCCGCAGCCAAATACAGATTTGAATTTCAAGATTATGCTCAGCAGCAATCTCGGCTCAATAAAGCACGGCTGGGAAGAATGGACAGCGGCGGCCACGTCGTTAAACTGCTTTGTAAAACTGAAGGCAGGTGTAAGCCAGAAAGATTTTGAAGCAAAGCTAAAAGGATGGCACCTAAAATACTTTACGGGGAAAAATGAAGAAGATGGAAAGAACCGGACCTATTTCTTACAACCATTAAGGGAACACCACTTCGACACACGGTTCTACAATATGGCAGGTCGTGTTGTTTCATACGAACGTCTTACAACGCTAGGGCTGATCGGTCTGCTTCTTTTGCTGACCGCTTGTATCAACTTTATTAACTTGAATACCGTGTTGATCATCGATCGTTCAAAAGAAGCCGGTATTCGAAAGGTGATGGGAAGCAGCCGTTCTCAACTCGTGCTCCAATTCTTGGGTGAGACTTTCACCATTACTGTTCTTTCAATGATAGTTTCCACGGGGCTTGTAGAACTTGCTCTGATACAACTTTCAAGTGTGCTGGAATACCGCTTAACCTTTCATCCGCTAACCGACCTGGTCACGACATCGTTCCTTATTGGTTTACCAGTAGCCGTCACATTGCTAGCGGGGCTTTACCCTGGATTAACCCTTTCGCGGTTTCAACCGGTAGTTGCGTTGAAAAACAAACTGGCGGGAAACCCTGGCAAAGGGATGACCTTGCGCAGAAGTCTTATAGTATTTCAACTCGTTATTTCGCAGGTCCTGGTGGTATGCACGATCATAGTTGTACAGCAGATCAACCATTTTATGGATCAGCCAATTGGTCTCAACAGTAAGGCTATCGTGGAATTTGAGCTGCCAGAAAACAAACCTGAGGTAATCGGACGGCTGAAAGAAAGACTTAAAGCGATCCCTGGCGTTCAAAACGCGGCAATGAGCAACACCGGAGCAACCTCCGGAAATAACTGGGGAGGAGATTTTGAAGCTATGGTAGGCGATAAGCTCATCAAGGAAAACGCTTCAGTAAAATTTGCCAACGAAGACTTTATTGATACCTACGAAATTCAGCTTCTGCATGGAGAGAATCTTGTCAAATGTGATACCGCAAACAGGTTCCTCATTAACGAATCATTGAGCAAAGTATTGGGATTTGAAAACCCTGCCGACGCAATCGGTACTCCAATAGATATGTGGGGTAACAAAGCTTTAGTAACAGGGATTGTAAAAGACTTTAATGCACTGCCTCTTCAGGCCAAACTTGGTCCGACAATCATACTATGTGGCACGACTGCGTATTATACAGGCGCAGTAAGAATAGAATCTGCAAAGATGATGGAGACTATCGAGTTAGTGAAGGCGGCGTGGCAAGATGTTTACCCTAAATTTGTTTTTGAATACAAATTCCTGGACGATACTATTGCTCATTTTTATGATTCCGAACGACGAACCTCCTATTTGATCGGCTTATTTGCAGGGGTCGCAATTTTTATTGGCTGCATAGGACTCTTTGGACTTGTGTCGTTTATGGCGCGTAGGAAAACAAAAGAAGTCGGTATAAGAAAAACCCTTGGAGCTTCCGTTAGCCAGGTCTTATTACTTTTTTCAAAGGAATTTGCAATTCTAATTCTTGTCTCTTTTGTGATAGCCGTACCAATCTCCTATTACTTCATGCATGAATGGCTCAGCAATTTCACCTACCGCATACAACCTGGCGCTCCAACCTATGTGTTAGGTGTGGCAGTAACGTTTGCCGTCGTTCTTGTAACAGTTGGAATCAGATCGTACAAAGCAGCGATCGCGAATCCTGTTGATGCTCTTAGGGACGAGTAATAGTTACTTCATCATACCCAGGAGAATTTCCACAGGATGAAGTGCAATCCGGCCGGTACCGTCCTTGATCTGGTGCCGGCAACTTGTTCCCGGCGCGGCTATGATGACATCGTCA
>DATHIE010000241.1:0-3442 GCA_035316905.1 Chryseolinea sp.
AGCAGCGGTTTGAACGACTTAATACTAAGTGCAGATGAGAAATTAACGTCCAAATGTTTTGAGTCGAAATCTTTGGTTAAATTCAAAAGCTTTTTCACATCATGCCATTCCTCATCAAAGGATAACCACTTTAAGTTCTGATGAACGATGCTCTGCGTATCTACAATAGCAACAAGGTCTTTGATCACGTTGTCAAGATCATGCGCTGATGTCCGGATATGATCTATTACGTTCATTGCTTCATGATCTTCAACTATGTTCTGGTTGAAAGTCGCGATGTTAGCAAGTCCCAGCAGCCGTGCAATGGGTCCGCGCAAATTGTGACTGATCGTATATGAAAACTGGCTAAGGTCACTGTTTCTTTTAACCAATTCCTGGTTCGTGCGATAAAGCTCAGAACTAGCTTCTTTGATTTTCGACTCGAGGTCGGAGTTTTGTTGTGCTATCAGCTTATTCGCCTCAACAAGTTTTTCCTGGCTGGCCAGAAGTTCTTCACTTTGGCTTACAATCTCTTCATTCTGAGTTTCGATATTTTTCAGAGCTTCCGACAGATCTACGTTCTTTTTAATCAAATCGTTCTCGAATAGCTGAGTGGCCGCCTCATATTTTTCAATAAAAAACTTGAGCGTGAAGCAACCGGCCGTGATGCCAACAAAACTTATAACAGCTACATAATTAATGTAGAAGTACGATTTACTACTGAAACCTCGTTGATAGTAACCGACGTTCAACAGTTCATGAATCGGGTCGAACAAAATCAAACCAATCAGAATAAAGATAAGTGAGCCGTAAAGTAAATTATACTCCTTCAAATCGAACACGAGACAAGGAACAATAGTCAATAATATCAGAATAAACCTTGCATCATAATAAAGGATATCCGTAAAAAAAGGGTCATTGATCTTGGCGATAAGCGCCGCATACATCGTAACAACGACCGGGATACCTGAAAGAAGCATTCGTCCAAGATTAAAAAACCCCTTGTTGTTTATCACAACAATTGCCAAAAAGAAAAGACCAAGACCAGCAATGATAGGCGTTGTTACACTGACACCGAAATTCAAGATCAAAATTGCAAGCAGGATGAAAGTCAGTGAGCTTAATATAATAGCAAGTCGATTAGCTATTGCTATATTTCGTTGACTGGACTCACTGATCTGAGAGTTCAAAGGCCGCTAATTAAGGGATTAATGATAGAAACACGGGGAAACATACGGGCGACAGAGCATTTCCAGCTGTTGGCAAATCACTTGAACTAGCAGCACAATTATCGGAATTTGGTTTACTCTCCCCTCTTCCTTTAAAAAACAACCTGCCATTTCACTTGCTTTAGAATTTATGGTTAAAATAGTCAAAAAACGCAACCTCGCCATCACTACTAAGAAACTTACTCACGGAACCATAGGTCTTTTTCCTAATCACCCCGACAATCCTGCGATGTGATACGTCGACTACCTAGTACTTTGTTTGCCCACCTTGTTAAGAGGATTTTGAATTCTTCGACAAATTATAATTGATCTGAATTCCAGATTTGTCGAAGGACTTTTTCAGCATCCTTTGAGCATTCAATCTTGGGACGTAGTGAAGGTTTAATCTTTAGACTTATGCGACAGCTGGATCTCTGCTACTTCGAATGAGGTTTTTTCATTTGTGCTTTCCATAATCATAAGAATTAAATTCTGGCGCACCTCAAACGAAGGGTGGCAGGCTTGTCAAAAAGAAACGGAATAAATTTGAAAAAGAACACAAGGCCGAAGCCACATTGAATTTTATGCCGTAGTCTTTTGACAAGACTCGGCCTTTTGCCACCCGGGTTAGCGCCAAAATTTTATTTGATTATTTGGAAGCCGTTGAACAGTAACATAGGCGAGGGGGAAGGAACTTTGTCAAAATGGATTATTAAATTCGAGCGTAAGCAGTAAGCCATCAATCATCATTTGATAATTTCAGTCTAGTGCTGTGAACATCTTATTTTCCGACTTAACTAGCGAATGATGACTGATATGGTTACGCGCACCATTAATACGATTGCCAGAAAAACTAGATATGGCTGTTCGCCCGATTACCACCGCCAAACAGTTACCGAATAAAGCCCGATTATCACAACTGAAAATGGCCACGCCCCAGATATCGGCGTAGCCACAATTTGTGTAAACGCGTCCATTATGAGAACAAGTTTCTACACTAAAGAATGAAATTCTACAAGATTATCTTAAAAGATAACAGATATTTTACCTAATTTCAATTAAACTAAACCGTGGGTTCCTCAACTACCAGACAGAAAAATTCGTGGAACGAAAGACCATGAATAGCAAGAATCTTGAACAATGACTTCAGCGTAATATTGGCTTTGCCCTTTTCCATTCGCCAATATTGGATCATAGGCAGATCGAACTGTTGAGCAAATTCCCTGATCGTCGGATATCCCTTCTGTTCCCTCAGCTGCCCCAGGGTTACCCCTACCGTTATTAATTTATTCCTAAAAGCTTTATTTGATTTCATAATTATTCCTCTTTCCCTTGGGAAAAGAAAATTGCATGCCGAAATATCACTGGCATGATTTTTCCAAGTCCCTCGATAGTTATCATATAAGATAAACCAGACAAGCCAACTTATGTTCTACTACTGTACTCAAGGGACAAGATGCCGGAGGGATGATAAACTCTAGATAAATGGCCATAAAGACGTGTTTGCTTATTACAGATGATCCCGATGACCACGTGGCCATCTCGGAGGCAATTTCGGAGATAGATAAAGATATGATCGTTCTATTGGTTTTAGAAAGCGAGAAGGCACTTGAACTATTGAAGGGCAATGCACATATCCCTCATTACATTTTTCTGGATCTTTCTACACATGGCCTACAGTCAAACAATTTTCTCAATACCATTACGAAAGATGAAAACTTGCATAGAATACCCACTATTGTTTACGGCGAATCTACAAGCTTTGACAAAATTGAAAAAAAGGACGGACTGGTCTTTTTCAAAAAGGAATACGCATACTCTGAGTTACAATACTTTCTAAAAACATTGCTCAAAAAAAACATGGGTTAGAATACAAAAGGTGGTGATTGAAAAGAGTCCAATAAAGTCCAAATATTATGAAAGTATATTATCAATCATTTTTGGAACCAGTGATTAAAGAGACTACAAGAACACACTGCATGATGCCAGAACCATCTACCACAAGCAAAAATAGTGAAATCACCGTCCTTGAGCTACGACGCTTATTGCACCAACTGAAAGATCTGAGGCCCGACATCAATATACGTATGCGCCTGATGGGCGAACTATGGCAAGTCCGGCATTCTCGCATCGCAAGCATCACGGAAACAGGTGTGATTCTCAACGACCAAACAAATGGCAGACTTATTTTGATTCAGGATTTAAAAAGGATAATGCAGCTAGAGCTCGACCTTCAATTCCAACAGTATCAACCA
>DATHIE010000242.1:0-3937 GCA_035316905.1 Chryseolinea sp.
TTTTTAATATTTTAATTTTACCATGGTAAAGGTGTACATCTGTTTTATGCATATGGTTCATTTGTCCGGTTCATTACTTCTCCTATACCCTATTCTTCGCCTATCACTTGCAGGGCTCGCAATCAATTGGCGAATGCTGTGGAAAATGAGCTTGATATCTGCATCATGTCCCATCAACTTCTTTTCCAATTCTGCCAATTTGCTAACTATGCTTTTTTGAGCTGATAACATTTCACGCATTTTCACAAACAATTCTATAACTCTTAAACTTACTTCCAACGCGCGTTCGCTTTTTAAAACACTGGCTAGCATCAAAACCCCATGTTCTGTAAAGGCATAAGGCAAAGATCCACCCAGTTTTTTCCGCGAAGGTGTCGCAAATTGCGACACCTTAACTGCCTCCGTTTCAGATAATTGAAACATGAAATGTGCCGGAAATCGCTTTTGATTTCTCTTTACCTGCTCCCGTAATCTTCGTGGTGTTACCCCATACAAATCCGCCAAGTCACGGTCTATCATCACCTTGCAATTTCTTAATAGAAAGATCCTATCTATGATGACTTCATCCGAAATGGGAATTGACTCTTTATTACGAACTGACATTTAATTTCCAGTTGTGAAGTAAGGTTCAAGTTTTTTATAAATCTCATCTGTAATAGGCAACACATTTTTTACATCTTCAATTTTTGAAAAAGAACCGTGTTCTTCTCTATAGGTCACCAATGCCCTGGCTAGTGTATACCGGAGATAAGGGTGTGTTTTTAGATCATCAATTGTTGCCGTATTAATATTCAATTTTTTGAGAGGATAAGGACCACATACCAGGAATCGTTTTATTTTTTGAAAAACAGAATCGATGAGACCATAGGTTTCAGCTACTTGTTCAATCGAAAAGAAACCACCAAGTTTTTCCCTGAAATGCACAATTCTTGATGCAAGCTTTTCTCCAATGCCGGGTAAAGAAATGAAAGCTGTTGTGTCGGCAGTGTTGATGTCAAACGCGGTGAACGATTGTGGCGATTTTTTATAACGGGGGTAAGTGCTGTCCTTTTTCCAGGACGATCCAGTGATTCGCCTGGACCCAATTATGCGGATGTATGGCTCCAATCTTTCAAATATTTGGCCATTGATGCCATATATGCGCGACAAGTCTTCAGGTTTATAGAAATGGCCACCTTTGGCGAGGTAATTCTTAAGGGTTTTAATTGTGCGTGGAGACAAGCCGAGTTTTACCCATTCACTTGCTTCAAGTGTGTTGGGGTCGAAGTAGAAGAGGGGTCCGGATATTGGGGTTTTATTATCGTTCTTGTCTGGTTCAGATGAAAATGGCGAAGGTGCAGCTGAACCGGATGTACTGTCCTCTTTTTTTATAGACAAAGCCTGTATTGCCGCAATCCATGTGGTATCCGATATAGTATGGGATGCCTGGCCTGTTTGTTTACTGAAGAAGGCAGGGGCTAATGAGATTAGTATGATAAGTAAGGCGAGGATAAGGATAGCAATGCGATCCTGCCTGCTAAAATTGAAATAATCCATCACCGATTCCTTCCATTTCATAGCCGACTTTTCAAGGTTCAAAACTAACAGAGTCGCCATAAGGGAAAATGTGTTTTAAACCAATTCTGGCGGGATTTTTGTCAGCAAAGTTTTCTTGTTCTGAACGGATAAATCCTTACCTTTGCCATCCTTTATTTTGGCCAAAAAACAATTGACATTTAGGATCACGTGTAAGTAATTGAAACTCATAGACTTTCATTTTGAAAGAAATGAATTCTAAACGTGATTTGTATGTCCTGATCTCATTAAAACCGGTTTTTACGCATATGTCCTCAACTAAAATGAATCAAAGGGTAGATTTCGGAAAAATCAAGCATCTGGCCGAAACCCCTGACCTCCTTGAAGTGCAGATCCAGTCGTTCAAAGAATTTTTCCAGTTGGAAACAACACCTGACAAACGGAATATCGAAGGATTGTTCCGCGTGTTCAAGGAAAACTTCCCGATCACTGATACACGGAACATATTTGTGCTCGAATTCCTGGATTACTTTATCGATCCACCCCGCTATACGATCGAAGAATGTATGGAGCGTGGATTAACCTATGCGGTACCACTCAAAGCAAAATTGCGCTTGAGTTGTAACGATGAGGAACACGTAGATTTCCAGACTATTGTTCAGGACGTATTCCTTGGCAATATTCCCTACATGACTCCCCGTGGTACTTTTGTTATCAATGGTGCTGAACGCGTAGTGGTTTCACAGTTGCACCGTTCACCTGGTGTATTCTTTGGCCAATCCATTCACCCGAATGGAACCAAGATCTATTCCGCAAGGGTTATCCCATTCAAGGGTGCCTGGATGGAATTTGCAACTGACATCAACAACGTGATGTACGCTTACATCGACAGGAAGAAAAAGTTCCCGGTTACAACCCTCCTGCGCTCCATCGGGTACGAAACAGACAAGGATATCCTGGAACTGTTTGGTATGGCCGATGAAGTAAAAACAGATAAGAAAACGCTTTCCAAATATGTTGGCAAACGTCTTGCCGCCCGTGTATTGAGAACCTGGGTTGAAGATTTTGTGGATGAAGATACCGGTGAGGTTGTTTCGATCGAAAGGAACGAGATCGTAATGGAAAGGGATACTGTATTGGATGAAGAAGCAATCGAAACCATTTCTGAAATGGATGTGAAGAGCGTCTTTATTCAGCGCGAAGATGTAGGTGGTGATTATGCTATCATCTACAATACTCTCAATAAGGATACTTCCAACAGTGAGCTCGAAGCAGTTCAGTTCATCTACCGCCAGCTCCGTGGAGCTGATGCGCCGGATAACGAAACTGCACGGGGCATCATCGATAAATTATTCTTCAGCGACAAACGATATGACCTCGGCGAAGTTGGCCGTTACAAGATCAACCGCAAGCTCAATATTGACCAGCCGCTGGACAAGAAAGTATTGACAAGAGAAGACATTATTCTCATCATAAAATACCTCGTTAAACTTACCAACGGTAAAGCGGAGATCGATGATATCGATCACCTCAGCAACCGTCGTGTACGTACCGTGGGTGAACAACTGTATGCACAGTTCGGCGTTGGCCTGGCACGTATGGCCAGAACCATCCGCGAAAGAATGAACGTGCGGGACAACGAGGTGTTTACACCTGTTGACCTGATCAATGCACGAACACTTTCTTCTGTGATCAATTCATTCTTTGGAACATCACAGCTTTCCCAATTCCTCGACCAGACCAACCCGCTTTCTGAAATCACGCACAAGCGTCGTATTTCCGCACTCGGGCCCGGTGGTTTGAGCAGGGAAAGAGCAGGTTTCGAAGTTCGTGACGTTCACTACTCACACTATGGACGTCTTTGTACTATCGAAACACCGGAAGGACCTAATATCGGTTTGATCTCTACACTTTGCGTTCACGCCAAGATCAACGATATGGGCTTTATCGAAACACCTTACCGCAAGGTGTATGAAGGTAAAGTGAATATGAAAGAGCTCACTTTCTTAAGCGCAGAGGAAGAAGACCTGGCGAAAATCGCCCAGGCCAATACCTCGCTCGATGAGAAAGGACATTTTGTAGAAGAAAAGATCGTTAGCCGTGAAACAGGCGACTTCCCAATATTGGATAGGAATGACGTTCAGTTTATGGACGTTGCCCCCAACCAGATTGTAGGATTGAGTGCATCACTGATTCCGTTCCTGGAACATGATGACGCCAACCGTGCATTGATGGGATCAAACATGCAACGCCAGGCAGTTCCGCTTATCCGTCCTGATGTACCAGTAGTAGGTACGGGACTGGAAGGAAAAGCAGCCCGTGATGCAAGGATCCAGATCCACTCTGAAGGCAACGGTATTGTTGAGTTCGTGGATGCAAACGAAATCCATGTTCGCTACGATCGCGATGAGCAGGAAAAACT
>DATHIE010000243.1:0-13864 GCA_035316905.1 Chryseolinea sp.
GCTGTCCATATCAGTGCCTCTTTAACCGTGATCACCGACGACTTCCTATGGAAAACTCCCAGATCGAGGAAAAGCATTAGCAATACGAAAACATTAAATCCGATCCAGAGTGTACCTTCATTCATGAGCAATGGTTTGGTCAAAAGTAAATAAAGTCCAAAGAACTTATCGAAAAAGTTACGCTTGCCCATCACGCTGAACTCGATATAGCTCTTTAACATCAAGTTGCTGCAGTGATAGAATTCTCAAAAAATCGCAAACCGCGATATAAAAAACGCATTAAGCATATTTTCCGGACTTCTTTCATTAATTGAATTTATACCTTGCCCCATAGTAAAAGTTTTGCCAGGAGTTCAAGTTTAAAGGAATAGACTATGTTGAAAAAAAGTATCATTTGTGCTGCATTCGTTCTAGCGACTCTATCAGGATTTTCACAGAAACGCAGCAAGCATGCAAAAAATGTGATTTTAATGGTGGGTGACGGCATGGGAGTAGCGCAGATCTATGCGGGACTAACCGGAAATCACGGTACGCTCAACCTGGAGCGATGCACAGCCGTTGGTTTTCACAAAAATCAGGCGTCTAATAAGTATGTGACCGATTCGGCCGCCGGCGCAACAGCATTATCCTGCGGACAAAAAACCTATAACGGAGCCATTGGTGTTGATGCTAACGGAAACCCACTCCCTACTATACTTGAAATTGCAGAAGACAATGGATTGTCAACTGGTATGATTGCAACTTGCTCTATTACACATGCTACCCCAGCATCCTTTATTTCTCATCAACCTTCCAGATCACTGGATGAGAACATTGCAATGGATTTTCTAAAAACAGATATCGATTTATTTATCGGCGGAGGCCGGAAGTTTTTTACTCAACGCACCGACAGCTTGAATCTTACAGATTCATTGAAAGCGAGAGGATATCAAATTGCCAATTCAATAGCAGAAGTACAGCAAATAACTTCGGGTAAATTGGCAGCTTTCCTTGCCGATACACAACAAGCAAAATTTTCGGAAGGCCGCGGGAATGAATTGGTGAAATCAACTGACAAAGCCCTTGAGCTTTTGAAAGGCAATAAGAAGGGCATGTTCCTCATGATCGAAGGATCTCAGATTGACTGGGGTGGTCACGGGAATGATACACAATACATAGTTGATGAAATGATTGATTTTGACAATGCAATTGGAAAGGTTCTGGACTTCGCAGCTAAAGATGGCAACACCCTCGTGATAATCACTGCCGATCATGAGACAGGAGGTCTTTCAATAATTGGCGGCGACACGAAAGCCGGTACGGTCGAAGGTAAATTCACCACCAAAAGCCACACGGGTGTTATGATCCCTGTGTTTGCTTATGGACCAGGTGCTGAACAATTTTCAGGTATTTATGAGAACACGGCTATCTTCCATAAGATGCTAGCAGCATTTAAATTCAAAAAGAAATAAGTTCTTCTTCCTCGATTCAAAAGCGCATGAAAGAACGAAAGAGGTCTTGAAAATATACTTCAGTTTGCAGAGAGTATAATGAAGGATGGTCTCGCGGAGGCTTGAATCGGTTTACTCTCGTTTGAAAGTATAGTGGTTCCAAAACTCGTTTCTTTCTTCATTAACCACTTTGTATCCTCTCTCAGACATATAGTTTAAGAATTCGCCGGATCCTATAAATTTTGCAATAGTATCACTTTCAACAATGTTGAAAAATTTCCCGTTCCCAATGTCTTTGCTACCATAATAGTAGATGGCAAGGCCAATACCCATTGCGGTCAATGTCACTTCAAAATTATCCGATTCGACCATCGTCGTGGTATCGGTAAAAACCTGAGTGCCACCTTCACCTGTAGCTGTCGTTGTTTTGATGTAAAGTTTTGGAATCTCTACTCCGGATACTTGTTGAGTTTCGGTTTTTGGATGACATGAAGTCATTAGCAGCAGTAATACCACCACCTTCATAAAGTTTTTCATAACGTTTTTGGGGGTTTGGTGCTTAGTGAATCTCTCAAAAAGTGGGGTCAAATACAAATCAAAATAACCCGTCACTAAAAAGCGGCACCGAAGTACGACCGGGTAACGGCTCCGTTTGGAAGTATCCACTGGGTGGATTAACTTCATTTATCCCTAACAGATCCAACTTCATTCGACGCCATGGGCGCGAACCGGAACTTGGAAAACCAATAACTAATGATGAGTACTGAAAAACAAAATACTGCCTGGAGCCGCCGTCGCTTCTTTAAGCAAACGTTGACCGCCTCCGCCGGAATGGTCGCAATCAGTCCGACAACTCTGCTGGCATCGCCTGCTCCCAACGAGTCAAAGATATGGATCACTGATCTGCGGTGTGCGATTATAAAAGGACATGTGGTGATTCGCATCGTGACGAATACGGGCGTCAACGGCTACGCTATGGCTGAGTATACCAAACTCTACCTCAAGCCCTTCGTGATGTTCTATATAGACTACATCGTGGGCATGGACCCAACCGACGTGAGTCAGGTGATGATGAAGATCCGCCGGATGGGAAGTTTCAAGCCGTGGGGTGCAGCCGTAAGCGCCATCGAGATCGCTATGTGGGACATTGCCGGGAAAGTTGCTGGCGTCCCTGTATACAAGTTGCTGGGTGGCAAAGTCAGGAGCAAAGTGCGCGTATACAGTGGCGGTGGGAAGCCGGCGTTGACACGCTATGATCCTGCGGAATTTGCATCCGTTGCGCGATGGGTGAAAGAAGCCAAGGAAGGCTACACCATCGCCAAGTTTGCTATCGCCTTTCATAGCGCCACGCCGAACGTCGTTCCGGATTTCTATTATGGCGCTCCCCTTTCGCCAGCGAATCCTGCCGGACCGGTGCCGAAGAATGTTGCTCATCCCTATAAAGGCGTGCTCACCGCGAAAGGAATGAAACACATCATCTCGTGCGTCGAAGCAATCAAAGGCGTGCTCGGCGATGACATCGGGCTTGCCCTTGACATGGGGCCGGGCCATTCGATCAGTGACTCCATACGGTTGGCCAAAGCGCTTGAGCCCATGAACCTTATGTGGATGGAGGACCTTATAACGGGGGACTACACGCCATATGTTATGGCTGACCTATACCGTGACGTAACGATCAGTACGACTACTCCAATTCACACCGGAGAGCAGATTTACCTGCGTGAGCATTTTAAAGAATTGTTTGAAAAGCAAGCGGTACGCGTCATTGGCCCTGATCCCGCCGATGTCGGTGGCATCTCCGAACTGAAATGGGTGGCGGAGTATGCTGATCTTCACGGCATTCAAATGGCACCGCATGGAGTTGCAGACGGATTGCTGGGCCTTGCCGCTCTAGTGCAAGTATCAGCCACCATGCCTGAAAATTACATCGCATTTGAATACCCGATGTCTTCACCCGAATGGTATGAGATGGTGGAGGGGCTGCCTGATCCAATTGTAAAGGATGGTCACATCGTCGTGTGGGACAGGCCGGGAATGGGTGTGGATATCAAGGTCAATGTTGCCAAAAAGTACCTGAGCCCTGAGGATACGAATTTTTTTGATTGAAACTAATTACGTCATTGTAAGCCTGGCCGGCCCGTTGCCATTCCGCGCTGCGAGTCAGCAACCCCGCAACAGCGATACTTTTATAGAAGAGAACTATGAAAAAAAAGAAGAGGTAATCATAGCCTGCATGGACATCATTATTTCAGAATGAAATATATGACCGGCGTTCCAGTGAAATCGGTTGCTAATAACTCCTTTTTCCCTGACGAAATGGGTAATGATGGAATCCGAACATTCTCTCTTGTATCTAAAATAAATACGTTCATTTTTTAGTTTCAGCACTTTTAATAACGATACAAGCCATGGTTTATCGTGAGTCTCAATCTCACATTTTGGACTAATGGAATTACTTATCTCCGCAATAAGTTCGATGATTTCCTTTATTAGTTGCGAGTTCAAAACGGCCATATCGAATACTATTAGTGAATTACAAAAGTAGACTCAGAAAAGGTTGGGTTAATGAATAAAAAGCGTAGTTTAATATGCTCTAAACAAGACTATTATGACCAACGTGAATCTGCAACACCCAACAAAAGTATTAATGTCTGGTTACCATGATTCCAGGAAAGCGTTCGATGATTTGCAGGAAATTATTGAAAGCAGCTCTATCAACAGCTTGACACCCTAGCAAAAGAAGAATGCCATTTCCGAATTCAAGAAGCTTGAAAGTGTATTTAAACTTTTACAAGAGGCCCGCGAACGATTTGATGGTCTTAAAAAGGAATTTGATGAAAAAGTTAATTCCTCAAATTAAAAGATAGCCTGAATAGCCTCGAAAGTCAGCCGTCCGGGGCCGATTTAATTAAAATACACCCGTCCTTTCTTGTAAACCGTTCTAAAATAGAATCAGTAGAAGGCAATGAATTGAAGTTTGGAACAAAGTCGTTACCAATCAGCCGAAACTACGGACCAGTATGACGAGCCTGATAAATCAGAGGCTTTGAAGATGTGAGAAGTTCTATTTGCTGCACCGGATAAATAGACTTCAAATCACCGGGAGATAAATATCAAATGTAGTGCCCTTATCCAATTCACTACTCACTGTAATAACTCCATGATGATTCTCTACTATCTTTTTAACAATAGCCAGGCCTATACCTGTTCCCTCATATTCACCTCGTCCGTGCAGGCGTTGAAATAATTCAAAAACCTTTCGGCTGTATTTCTGGTCAAATCCAATTCCATTGTCCGAAACACTGATGTGACAATACTTTTTGTTGACAGAAAAGTTCATACCGCTAAGGTCTTCTCCATTAACAATTTTGCTGCGTATTTCGATAGTCAGCAAACGCTTTGGGCTCGAGAATTTCAATGAATTACTTATCAGATTCTGTAGGACTTGGCGAAATTGAAAAGGAATAATATTCACATCACATAATTCAGTTGCCCGGACGGTCGCACGCTTTATGTTTCGTTCTTCTTTACAACCATCCAACACTTCCCCAACAATTTTGTTAAGGTTAGTGTGTTCAAATTTTTCATCTGATGTAGTATTCCGCGTATAGGAAAGCAAATCCTGAATCAGTGTTTGCATCCTCACGGCAGCAGCGTGCATCCGTTTAAGGTAGTCTTTGCCTCTATCAGATAAATTTTCGATTTCTATTTCGGTTATCCTTGAAACTAAGGTTTGAATTTTTCTCAGGGGTTCCTGTAGATCATGACTGGATATGTAGACAAACGACTGAAGTTCCTTGTTGATCTTTTCAAGTTCAATATTCTTTTCAGCCAATTCATTCGTGCGAATATTTACCTGTTTCTCTAATTCGCTGGCAAAAGTTTTTTGGTCCTGGATATCCGTACTTGTACCGACCCACATTTGAATTTTCCCGTTTTCATCCCTTTGAGGAGTGGCACGACTGAGTTGCCAACGATATTCCCCATCATGTCTGCGAAAACGGTGCTCAAATAGAAAATCCTTGCCCGTATTAATAGAATTCATCCACTCACTGATATTTTGATCCTGGTCATTCGGATGAACGATCTCTATCCAGCCACCCTTATTTAACTGATCAGGTGTTAAGCCGGAATAATCAAAAACGGACTTATTGAAGTAATTCAAGTTGCCTTCCGTGTCAGATGTCCAGATGTGCTGGGGCATTGAATCTGCAAGCAGGCGAAATCTTCTTTCACTTGCCTTTATCTGCTCATTCAAAACCGCTTGTGAAGTTACTTCAGTGGCAATGATTCCGATACCATCTATTTCGCCGTGTATATTTCGTTGAGGATATAACAGGAAGTTATAATACTTGAGTTGCATCTTGCCATGTTGCAAAATATTCACTGGCGTTTCAACTGCATTAAAGGGAATTCCAGTTTTATAAACTTCCGCAAAAACTTCCTTATAGCCCTGTTCTGCCAATTCGGGTAACGCTTCAAAATATGCTTTACCCATTATCTCCTTTCCTTTTCCCCAGATCTCTATAATGGCATCGTTCGCAATAGTTATCACTAAATTTTCCCCATACAAAATTCCGATTGCTGAAGGGGAAGAATAAATAAGATGACGGTAACGTTTTTCACTTTCCTCAATTCTATTGTGGATGACTGCCTGTTCGGTTACATCCTGGAGCGTTCCGTTGAAGCGATATGCAATTCTATTATCGTCGAACCATGCCCTGCCCTTTGCATGTACAATCGTTTCAGCTTTCGTTACCGGATGAGCAATGGTGTATTGAATATCATAGATACCACCGGAAGAAAAATCCAGCGCTTTTTGAATGGCCTCTGTTACTCGCAGCCAGTCACCTTCAACCATTGCATTAATGGCGTGTGTAAGTTCGACCTGGTCGTCTGCGGAGAGTCCGAACCATTTCTTTATCCGATCATTTGAAGCAAACTTATTTGTAAAGGGATCGTAGTCCCACGTTCCTAATTCGGCAGACTCGATCGCAAATTCCAGTTGGCTTTTGCTTTCTGCAAGCTCATGATGAATTCTGACCTTCTCAGTTGTTTCCGAACACGTAACAAAAACGCCCGCAGGTTTACCCGATTCATCATTTACGGGACTATAACTGAACGTCCAGTATACATCTTCAATTTTTCCATTGCGATAGATGGGTATCAATTGATCCTCTCTCCAGGTAGCTCCGGCCCCGGCAAGAACCTGGTCTATCAAAGGCTTTATGATATGCCAAATTTCCTGCCATGCATCCTCTCCTTTCATACCTAATATAGATGGGTGTTTTCCATCTTTGCCCAGGCTTGGGCGATACGCATCGTTATAAAAACAAATCAGCTCTTTTCCCCAAAACAGGAACATGGGAAACCGGGAATTAAGGATAATACTAAGTGTCGTGCGTAAACTTTGTGGCCAGGACTCGGGAGATCCTAAACCAGTTTGATTCCAATCTTTCTCACGAGTGAGTTTACCAAGTTCTCCACCACCGTCAAGAAATTGTACACCATTATGAGATACTTTGATCGGCATTTGAATACGATTTAAACCTGTATAACAAATTTTTCCTTTGCTGGTCTTACAGGGTTTTTCACTGCAGCAACAGAAAGCGCTTCCAGAATAACTTTCTTAAGGGCAAAAAACTCTCCCGGTTTTCGGATGTAAAGATGTGCTCCTTTTTCGTAAAGCAATTTCACTACCTCCAGATTAAACGACGTAGAGTAGATGATAACGGGCAGTGATCTAAAGTGTTCGTTAAGTTTTATTTCACATAGACATTCAAAACCATTTTTACGTGGCATATTCAAATCAAGAAAAAGTATATCAGGACCAGGTCCTGTTGCAAGGGCCAGCATTAATTCTTCTCCATTGCTCACTGTTACAAGCGAAGAGTCAACTGGCAATTCTTCAAGTGCTTCTTTAAAAAACAAACAATCATCTTCGTCGTCATCTGCGAGCCAAAGGTTTAGGGGAGTCTTATCTATCAAAATAGGGAGTTTATGTAATTTCCATTACCGGAATTGAATACAACGAAATTGGTTGAACTTACATTCGTTTTTAATCAATTATCAGCAACATTACAGACTTTAGACCGCATGTGAATTACCGATGAGGTAAGAATTTCATCCATTAAGGAGGTCCCGATGCATTTAAACCGCATTGGGTCATTTAATACATGATTTGGTCAACTTGCCTTCGATATTGTTAATATGCTCGGGCAACAAAATTTTGGATCGAGAAGGAGAGTAACCTGGTTAAAGGTGTCTCCTGGTAGCCCGGCCCGACGTCCCTTAAGCTTCGGAGGCGGGGAATCCTTGGCCGAATGACTCTGCTGGCGCAATTGCTGACTCTATTAAAGTACATGAGTCCTTTCTTGCAAACCGTTCCAAAATATGATCAGTGGAGGCAATGAGTTAAAGTTTGGAACAGAGTCGTTACCGAATCAGCCGAACTTACCGGACAGGGGTTTTTAGAAATTCATTTTGGTGAGCTTTTGGTGAGATTTTGGATCCAAAATAACCTGGATCAAAAAAATGCGAATACTAAATTCGAGACAATTTCGCTTCGGCCGATGGATGTGGGGGCACCTTTTTCATGACGAGCTGCGAAGGAAAAACCAGGATGTTATTGAGCGAATCCATTAAAAAATGAATACTTATGCCAGTCTACTATATCAATAGCTACAACATTGATGATCCGGAGACGTTCGCCAAATATCCTCCTTTAGCAACAGCAATTATTAACAAATACGGTGGTAAAGTGCTGGCGGCTGACACGGAGGCTATAAGTATTGAAGGCAAAGGAAAAATGATGAATGCTATTATTCAATTTCCGTCAAAGGAGGCCGCGCTAAATTGTTACAACGACCCCGAATATAGGGAGGTAAGAAAAATACGCATCAACTCAACAAGTGACGGCACCATGATCCTGGCGAAAGGCCTGGAGTAGTATATATCGTGCCCTTATACCTTATACCTTATACCCCCTCTTGCCACTCGTGTAACCTACTTCACTGTGGTGCCCCGTGTTAGCTATCTTTCAATTATAATCACGGCACCTCAAGCAAAATGCACACGCTAAATTCTTACCTGGTGAAGACCTCATTGCTTTCATTTATTTTAATTGTTTGTCTTTCGACAATTTTGTCTGGAACATCTGTGGGGCAACAAGCACCAAGACGCTATGTCGCCATCACGTTCGATGACCTTCCTGTTGTTTGCCAGTGCGAAAACGACGCTGAGCGAATGGAGATCACGGAAAAACTGATTGCCACTTTTAAGAAATATAAGATGCCTATCCTGGCCGTCGTAAACGAACAGAAGCTGGAATCTAATGGAATTGTTGAGTCGGCACGTGTCGCACTCTTACAAAAATGGCTGGACGCTGGATTTGAACTAGGTAATCACGGCTATTCGCATAAGAACATTAATGAGATCTCATTTGAAGATTATAAAAATGAAATACTGAAGGGTGAGCGTGTCACAAGGCCGCTTTCACAAAAGGCAGGGCTGCCCTACCGATTTTATCGTCATCCTTATCTTTCCGCGGGAGATAATCTTCAGATCCGCAAGGATCTTGATACATTTCTGAAATCGCATAACTACGTGATCGCTCCTAATACGATCACCTATCAGGATTATACATTTTCGGGTGCCTATGATGCCGCTTTGCGGAAAGGTGATACCCAGTTAGCCCAGCGTATCCGTGAAGCTTACCTTCCATACACTTTAAGCCGGTGGGAGGCTGCAGAAAAACAATCTGTTGCTTTGTTCGGTCGTGAGATCAAACAGATCCTAATGGTTCATGCTAATCGTATCAACGCAGATGCCTTTGATGAGGTGGCAAAAGCAATGCAAGACCGGGGATACTTTTTTATTTCCATTGATGAAGCAATGAAAGATCCGGCCTATGCAAGACCCGATTCTTTCGATGGGAAGGTTGGGGTAACGTGGCTATCGCGGTGGTCGGCAGAGCAAGGAAAAACATCCAGCTCTGGTGGAACACAGGTACCCGAGTTTGTCTTGGAAGCCGCCAGGCATTAGAAAGTCAGCTTCAAAAATAAAGGTTTGAAAAAGAAAATACTTTCACTCTTGTTCATGACCGCAGCAGCAAAAAAAAGTGACTATTAGTGTTCACTAAAATCGATAAAAAAATATAGTAGGTTTGCTCTGCAATGGACGAGCCTGACCAATCCCCCCTACATTATCTATCCGGGGAAACCGCTGCCAAGACCAGCGAAGAGATCAGTAGGCTTGTGGATGCTGTGAAATTGACCGCGTGTGAATTCCCTGATTACTTCAATGCCAATCCATCGACAAAAACCGAGCAGTTGAAAAAAGACATCTTTATCCTCAAAGCCACGATTCTATACCGTGAAGGACACGCTCCACGCCATCATGTTGACCGCCTTAAGAGCGATTTGCACGACCTCCGCATGAAATTAAGTCGAATAGAAATTACGGGAGGATAAAACAAACCCCCAAATCGAGGTGCCGGTGGGGAGCCCAGGTGAAATGAGATTTATCACCTTAAACCGAATATATAACGGACAACGAGAACCGATGCCTGAATTGATGCAGAATATCTTCCATTTTCCCCACATGCTTGTCGGATTGCTTTGTTCTCTTTTTATTTTCTCTCTGGAGTGGCTATCTATGCTGGTATAAGCCTAAATTCTCCATTAAAATTTAGAAACGGTTAATCAACCTCACCCTACCGAACAACACCATGAGCGTATTAAAAAAATTACAAGAGGGCAAGCGCGTATACGGAACATGCTTTACAGCCACTGCGCCTTCCTGGCCATTGAGCTTGCAGAAAGCAGGGCTTGATTTTGCTTTTATAGACAATGAGCATATTTCGATGAACAGGGCCGACCTTGCAAAATTATGTCAGGTGATAAAATCCTATGGAATTTCTCCTATAGTCCGGATTCCAAGTCCCGATCCTTACCTGGCGTCTCAGGCTATTGATGCGGGTGCTGTGGGAGTGGTGGCACCTTATCTCGAATCAGTTGAACAGATCCGCGACCTGGTCGGCGCAGTGAAGTACAAACCGCTAAAAGGAGAAACGCTCGCGCGCGTGTTGAAAGGTGAAGAAACGTTGAATGAGAAAGCGCAGGCATACGTAGAAAAAGTTAACGCCGGAAACATGGCAATCGCCAATATTGAAAGTGTTCCTGCTATGAATAAACTGGATGAACTGTTGTCCGTGCCAGGTCTCGATGCCGTTTTTATTGGCCCGCATGATCTCTCCGTAAGCCTGGGCCATCCAGAAGAATATGACCATCCCGTATTTGAAGCGGCTGTAAAGAAAATTATACAAACCGCCCGACGAAAAGGATTGGCAATAGGAATACATTTTTCGCTTGAACCGGAGCGTCAGATCAAGTGGGTAAAGGAAGGCGCTAACATCATTATTCACAGCTTTGACATTGCCCTCTTTACGCAAAGACTGATTCACGATATGAAGATTATCAAGGAGGGAGTGGGCGACAGTGTTTCTGGTAATCTATCAGGAGACATGATCATCTAATGGATACCTTTTTATTTTTTGCATCAACATTTCACTAGCCTGCGCATCTTGTTCACCTTTCGTGGTTCCGGGAAATGCCTCCTGAATGTGGACGAAAACACCCAGTAGGTCAACGCAAAGCGCTTTTTGCGTTAGCATAGTTGCCGGCCGTTTTAAAAAACACGTTAATTGGATATTCAGATGCGCGATGTGCGGTAAGCTGGGTTAGCCTTTTCTTTTACCTTACCCGATTACAATTCACTACTTTCTTAAATAGGTACTCATGAAAATAATGAGATTAAAAATTCTTTTGTCAGCGTCACTGACTGTTTTATTGAGTTCCCCGTTTTTTGATTCGTCTGCTCAGGAAGTGACCTTGCAACACGTTACTATTTTTCAGGAAAAAATTTCATTGGGCAACGGAGAAATCGCAGCGGCTGAAATGCTGAGCGAAGAAGTTGGAAAGCGGACTGGAGCAAAATGGCTGATATCTGTTACGTGGCCTGCTTCCGGCGACGTGATTGTATTGAAAAAAGCTTCTGCAAAAACAAAGTTGCCGTTTTCAATTCCTGTTGCGCCCGAGCTGGCAAAGAAAAGTGAGTCGTATCGCATTGTCAATGTTCAGCATCAGAATCAAAAGGTGATCATTATAGAAGGCGTTGACGATCGCGGTGTACTCTTTGGAACAGGCTACTTACTCCGAACAATGCAGTATAAGGGAAACAGCGTTGGGCTTGGTCAGCTTCCTTCCATCGCCAGCAGTCCGGATAAATATATGCGCGGCCATCAGTTGGGCCATCGCAACACGGCCAATTCATGGGATGCCTGGACCACGGAGGAATATGAACAGTACATACGCGACCTGGTGGTGTTCGGAACCAACAGCATTGAATCGATTCCCATTTTTGATGAACACGTAAGTCCTCATTTCAAAGTAAAGCCAGATGAGATGAACGCATTCATCAGTAAGATATGCCAGAAGTATTCCCTGGATTACTGGATGTGGATTCCCGCGCAATTTGACTTAAAGGATATGGCCCTTCGGAAGAAGTATCTGGGTACCTTTGAAGAGATATGCAAACAATCGGTTCGCATCAACGGTGTGTTTTTTCCGGGAGGCGATCCTGGTGACAATCCTCCGGAGTTGGTTATACCGTTATTACAAGATCTGGCTGCCATTCTAAAAAAGTATCACCCGCAAGCAAGTACCTGGGTTTCACTACAAGGTTTTACACCCGCACAGAGTGAGTACGTTTATAAATACATCAAGGATAATATGCCGGTTTGGCTAGGGGGTTTGATTACCGGTCCCAGCAGCCCAACCGTTGAGGAGACAAGAGCAGTGTTGCCGGCTAGGTACAAATTGCGTCATTATCCTGATCTTACACACAACGTGCGTTGTGAATTCGAAATTCCGTGGTGGGATCCTTCGTTCGCCTTAACCCTGGGAAGAGAAGCGGTCAATCCAAGACCGGACCACTACTCGGCCATCTACCATGCTCTTGATCCCTACATTGATGGTTTCATTTCATATTCAGATGGCGTGCACGACGACGTTAATAAAATCATATGGACAGCCTTGGCGTGGGATCGGAAAGCAGACATACGCAACATCCTCCAAGAATACAGTAATTATTTCTTCGAAAGCTCTGTTGCAGAGGAAGCAGCAGACGGCATTCTGGCATTAGAGAAAAACTGGCAGGGCCCCATCGTTTCGAATGGTGGCATCGCTACAACGCTCACAGCCTGGAAAGCACTGGAAAAAGCGAATCCGTCACTGGATGGTAACTGGCGCTGGCAAATGAATCTTCTGCGGGCTTATTACGATGCGTATACCCGAGGTCGTTACATATACGAGACACAGTTGGAACAACAAGTGAATGAAAAGATATTGCAAGCAGTTTCGATAGGTGCCGATACGGCGATGAAAGAGGCCAATACCATTCTGGCAAAAGCTGAAACACAACTGGTAATGACTGAAGTCCATACGCACATTATCGATTTGTGCGAAGCACTTTATAAATCCATCAGCTTACAAACCAGCGTAAAAAAATACCAGGCGTCTGGTTTGGAGAGAGGCTCTGTACTGGATTTTCTGGATCGACCACTGAATAATCGCTGGTGGCTGGAGGATGAATTCAAAAAGATTCAATCACTCCCTGAAAAAGATAAAGTCAAGGCACTTGAAGTTATTGCGAATTGGGAGAACGTAGGTCCGGGCAGTTACTATGATGAAGTCGGGAATGTTGGTAAATCCGTTCACGAAATGAAAGGTGAAGATTGGAGGATGGACCCCATCTTGCGCAAGAATCTTAACCCGGGATATGATTTTTCAGACAACGGCCTTAGTCGTAAAAGACTTTCGTGGCTCACGTATATGCGATGGCCCATTGCAATGGAATACAGCAACATCGATACTTCCGCTCGCTATACTGTAAAGATCAACGGTATGGGTGAGTGTCATCTGAAGATAAACGGACAACGTGTAGCGCCCAGTCTTTATGGCAAAGCGTATGGCGAAATTAAGGAATTTCCCGTTCCACAAGCTTTAGTACAGCAAGGCAAGCTGGTGTTGACATGGGATGATATCAATGAAGATTTTCTAAACTGGCGAAAACAATCGAGGGTAACGGAAGTGTGGCTGATAAAGGAGACAGGGCAATAGCTCCCGAGTTATGCTTTGGCTTTCTTCAAAATTTTCAGGGTGACCTTTATACAGCAAACTCTCACAGCCCAGGCACAAGATATAATTCTAAAAACAGGTATATTTAGATACCTACTCTTAAACAATGCCGCAGCAGTGTATACTTCTAGTAGATGATGATGAGGACGATTGTGATTTTCTAAAGGAATCACTGATCGATGTTGGTGTAACGTTGCCTATTATTATTGCTCACGATGGTCCGGCCGCCTTTATTTT
>DATHIE010000244.1:0-5939 GCA_035316905.1 Chryseolinea sp.
TAGACAAACAAGACGCATGGCTAATTGATGACAGATCCGGCTTATCCATAAACGTTGAATGCAACAAATCTTTGGCAACGCATAATCTTCTATATATCTCCTTTCTGGTACCCGGCTTGACTGCTCTGACCTGGCTTGTTCGATACATTTCCATTTTATGTACCCGGACTATGTCATGCAGCAGGAAGACCAGGTGCTCATGGACCATGTCATTATTATATCCGTATCTGTCAATCGCACCAATAAGGCCAAACAATTTTTGGTGCAAGCCCGGGTCAATTTCATTAAGTGTCTGAAAAAACTCAAGCGTGTTTGCGTGAGTTTCATGGGGTGTATCTAATAAAATTTCTTCTTTGCACGAGGCATCCCGAAAGACCGAGGAGGCAAATTCCCTCTTAAAAAAAATAGATAATATTCCTGCATTTCCGGAATGGTCAATCCGAGAAGAATACTCTTGATCGTCATTTAAGATGAGGAAATACCCAGGTGTTAGGGCAAGTTGTCGATCACCTATACCATACCACTCCCTTCCACGCAACACCGTTTTAATAGACAGGCAGCCTACATGACGCGCACAATGGCTCTTACTTGATACCGCATTGAAAATGACATTGTGCTTCCTGAATTTGCTGAAATGGAGCTCTTCATCAAACAAATGTTCCGTATGATCTGGCAGGCGCGTAAAATACATAAGACTTAAGAGAGCGATTAAAATTACAAAAGTAAGATGCAAACGAGAAATTTCGCATGGCAGCTACATTTCTTATCTTTAAACAATGTCTTTTCTCATTCCTGGCAATCACTACGACATCTTTATCTCTTATCGGAATAACGATAACCTGCCTACGTATGACTTCGGCAGACACGGCCGATCGGGGTGGGTATCTAATTTTGTAAACGCTTTACAAGAGGAATTAGCGGCGACGATTAAAGATCCGGTTTCTGTTTATTTTGATACTAGCCCTCACGATGGCCTGCTCGAAACGCATAATGTGAATAAAAGCCTGGAAGGCAACTTGAAATGCCTCATCTTCATTCCTATTATCTCACAGACCTATTGTGATACCAAAAGTTTTCAACCCTAACCTTTAAGTCATTATCATGAAAACAAAATTCAACCTCCTGCTTGTTACCCTTGCACTTTTATTTGGTTGTCAGCAAAATGAGTCCACACACAGTTCCAAAATAAAAAAGGGCATGATTAAAGTAGCGATCTTCTATCCAAACGGTGAGGGTAAAACATTCGATATGGATTATTATTCCAGTAAGCACATGCCCATGGCAGTGAGCTTATTTGGTGATTCTTTAAAGGCAATGTCAATCGACAAGGGCTTAGCCAGCGGCACCCCAAATACGCCTGTTCCATATTTAGCAATTGGATACTTTTACTTTGAAACCATGTCGTCTTTTCAAAATACTGTAGGACCACACTCTGAGAAACTTAGGGCTGATATTCCAAACTACACAAATATTCAACCCGTGATTCAAGTCAGTGAAGTACAAACCGCAGAATAGACAGGAATCGAAAGTATGACACCAAGAATTTTCCATCAATTCCCTACCGCTCAAGAATATAATGAGCTGAGACACCTCGCTGAATGGCCGACCTATGAAGAAGAATTAGTGGAACGGGCGTACTCAAACACACTCTTTTCTGTGGTTGCTCGTGATGAAAGCGGTTTAATAATCGGCATGGGCAGAATTCTTGGGGACAATGCAATTTATTTACATGTGCAAGACGTCATTGTTCACCCGGCGTTCCAGCGGCAAGGGATTGGAAAACTAATCATGGACGAATTATTGGCATACATAGAAAAGGTAGGAGTCAAGAATACGAACGTTGGGCTGATGTGCAGTAAGGGTCGCGAGAAGTTCTATGAGAGTTTTGGATTTATAGAAAGACCAAACGAGAAGTTTGGTGCTGGGATGATTAAGATTCTGCAATGAATGTAGTGGAAAAATGCATTTCACCTCCGATCCCGATGCATCGGGAGGGGCAGGCGCAAAAGGCCGCAAAGGTGAATAAGCAAAGGCCGCCAAGTGAATTTCCCTTGCGTTACTTTGCGATCCTTGCGTCTTTGCGGTAAACGGGGTTTGTAGTCTGTCTATTTTCACCGCAGGGACGCAAGGTTCGCAAGGACTCGCAAAGATAAATTCATCACGTGAAAGCATGACAACTAAAAACTAAAATAATTATGAAACACTCAATCTGCCTCACAGTGGTGGCACTTATCAGTTCAGTCAGTCTTGTTCTTGGACAGAGCAAACAAGAACAATTGGCAATTGAACAGGAAGTAAAAAAATTAGACCTCGAACATGCCGATGCAGTGCTGCGTGGTGATCAGGAAGCAATGAATAAATATTGGACGGAGGACTTTATTGTGACCAATCCGTTTAACGAGATAGATCAGGCAGATCGCATAAAGAAGGGAATTGTTACTTACTCTTCATTCGTGCGGGAAAGCGAAGCTATAAGGGTGCATGGAAATACAGTGATTGTTATGGGGAAAGAGACCGTGGTGCCAAAAGGCACTTCTCCAGATGCCGGAAAAACAATTAACCGCAGGTACACAAACATCTGGATGATGCGAGACGGAAAGTGGAGGCTAATCGCGCGTCATGCGAATGTTATATGTGCAAAGTAATTAAATGCATTTTTCCGCCGATCCCGATGCATCGGGATCGGCAGGCGCAAAGGCCGCAAAAGGTGAATTCGCAAAGGCCGCAAAGGTGAATTTCCCTTGCGTTACTTTGGGCTCCCTGCGTCCTTGCGGTAAATGGGGTTTGTAGTCTGTCTTTTTTCACCGCAGGTACGCAAAGATCCGCAAGGTGAATACGCAAAGGCTCTAATCGACATACCTGATCACGAATGAATACTGAGAACCCGGTCTGATTGTTACCAGTGCATAATCCTTACCCTTTATTTCGCGCACGGTGTAGCTATACGGATTACCATTCACGCTTACCTCTGCTATTTTTTTTCTATTGAACGCAAAGGGTATTAAGTGAGTAATTCCGTTCTCGTAAGGGAGCGCAGAATGCAGGATATACGACAATTGATTATCAGCCCAGGTTATGTCACTGATGGTCGTTTCTTCTTTGGCTCTTAGGAATTCCAGGAATTTGAGCTCTGTCCATACTGGGACTCCTCGCTCATTGGCATAGTCCAGCATTTTCATCAGAGGCACTTTAGAAAAGAAATATTCGTTGTTGTGCGCTCTCACGCTGATGGTCGAATACACGCCGTGCTGCAGGCTTCGGTCCATAAGGCCTTTGAACGCATTAAAATAACCATCCTGATCTTTATGCTCCATGTATTGCTGGTCATAAACATTGTTTAGTTGCTGATAAACGTTAACGATTTTTCCATTTGGGTCTGCAAATTTCATTGAGAGTCCGCTTCCATTATAATTGCCCTGGTCATATCCCATTGTTCCGAGAAAATGCACATCAGGGGATCCGTTGTCATAGTGTGCATAGTTGCAATCCAGTCCAACGCCGTGCTTCTCTTCAATTTTGGCCTGAGCAGTGAAATCGCGAGTACCATCGGCAAGGCTACCGGTCCAGACAAACCAATGATTAGTTACCGTTTTCATAACGTTCACGCCATAAGTTTCTTTCAGTTCCGTGTCTAATGCAGTGTATACGCTATCCATAGTTCTCCAATCAGGATTTGTAGCTTGCCTGGTGTCGTCAGGGTGTCCGGAGATCTCGAAGCCACGACTCGCCCATTTATCCGTCCAGGTCTTAGAAATAAATTCAACTTCCTTTATGTAAAGTGTCATCCTCCCTCCCTTCGCATAGACATCCTCAAATTGTTGATTGAACTCCGCCTCTTTGGAATCTTCGCCGTCGTTGTTGAGCGTTACCAGACATTTAAGTGTATCGGGAAAATACCATAGCCGAGGGATAGGTCTTTTATGTTGGCTCATTTGTTCTATACCGCGCGTTAAAATTCGCATTTGTTCATCGGCCTGATTGATTGTATTTTTTGAGGTATCTACAAAACCACCTGTAAAAAGATCCATGGCACGGACGCCGGTTATACCATCCATTTCGCGACCGGCATGTTCTGGATTTCCCTGTCGGGTGTACACAATACTTTTAGGCAGATTGTACACGAAGGCCATAGCAAAACCGTCACCGTAGGCATTGAACACGACGCCCGGAAATTTGGCAGATAAACTGTCAGTGCCATGAAGGGTTGCCACCTCCTCTCCTTCCACGCGCGTGTACTGATCCGCCTCGCCGTGAAATTGCATTGGTTCTTTGGTGAGTCCCATTCCGATCTCACCGTTTGATTGTATGGAAATATAACCGTCCTGGATTTCTCTATCCGATGCAGTAAGTCCAAACAAGGAGCTTAATTTTTTATCAGGTCGAAATGCAATGAGGTTTCCTCCGTTGCTGACGTAATCTGTAAGTTGGTCTGCAGCCTTCTGTGTGACGGAAGTTTCTGCAAGGATGACAATATCAAAGGATTTCAAATATGCTTCGTTGATTTCTGACCCCGTGATGGAATCTCTAACGAAGCTCGTAAAGCCTTCAGCCCTCAGTATCTCGCAGGTATAAGAGCCATAATTCTCATCCGTCGCAAGAACAAGTATAGGTGCCGGTGCATCGGTTTTCGTACGACACTGAATCAAGGCCGCCAACAAAAATAGAAGTGTAAGCCAAGAGAGTATTTTCATTCGCCAGAGGAATAATCTTTATCCGTTATTAGTTAATTGCGATTCAGAGTTGGATATGAGACATATACCCTTATACCCTATACCCTATACCCTATTTCCTCACTTCAAAGCCTGGGATTCCAACCTGATCTTGTTATAAATTTCCCTAGCCTTCCGATAACGCCCTTGTACCTTATCAAGATCGTGTGTAAAGTATCGCGCGAATGACCCACCCGGTGACGTCTTCTCTAACAGATTATCAATCCAGGTCATAAAATATTGCGCGTCTGCAGCACTCGCGCGAATAGGCTTTTCGTTTACGATAATGTAGACTGGAGCGGAATGCGTTTGGTGCCCGCGTTCATCCATTCGACGCGCGCATATCCAGGAGCTCTTAGTAATTTCAAGGGAAGTTTTCAAAACAACAGGCGCCTCCGGTTTTGTTGTTCCATCCAGAGTAGCGATCACCACACCGTTGCTGACCAGCTCAATTTTTCCTTTCATTTCTTTTCGTGCGGTCCACGTCACGTCCATGGCAACAAATCCTTTTCTTGCCAGTTTGACTTCACTCCCGGGGCCACGTTCTCCATTCACCCTAAAGTCGATAAATTCATCGTGCCCATTCCGGGATACGACGGTCTTGCCATTTTTTATTCCCTCGATCCATGTTCGATACGTGAGCGTTTTGTCTCCCACGTTCACATACGTGAGCAATGTTCCCAACGGTTCATTGTTATTGCACGGATAATCCGTACCCGCAGCATAACCGAGCCGGAATCCGCAGTTCAATAGTTTATAATACGAATGAATAGCTGCCTCACTGTTATACGTACCGTTGTTTGGTGAATTGGTGCCATAAACATCTTCAGATATGAAATCAATGGTGCCAAGGGCTGCCTCTACGGGGTATTCCATGGGGATACAACAATTCAACTCGCTCTGCACCTTATCATTCAAATATTCAAAATGACAAAATCCACTTATAGCGTTTTGTTTTCGCGCCCACTCCAGGATTTTATAGGGAGACTCATCCCATATTTGGTGAGCTTCGTTCAGGCCGAGCAAAACCAGATGGCCACCAAGAGCCTGATGTTTAAAATTGGAGTAGGTAGCATCCCAATGCCATTCCGCGTCCCAATGGATGATTCGACCCGATGTCGATTGGGGAGCATCTTTACCATTGACCTTTGGTAAATCCTTCTCATTATCTAAAACTTCTCCGTTACCCATGTCGGCCAGCAAGGAGATTACGGCAAGATCATTATGCTC
>DATHIE010000245.1:0-11500 GCA_035316905.1 Chryseolinea sp.
TAACTGCGCCGTGTGCCATGAGCTTACTGACAGAGGTGGGGTTATTCCTGGACTGGGTTATTCCAATGCAGGGACGTTTGATATTTTTGAAAATATTCTGAGTGGTATGTATGTCAGCAAAGGTATGCCGGACTTTTCGGATAGATTTAGCAAAGAACAGATGGGTGATATTAAGAAATTTATTCTTTATAGTGCGGAAGAGGCAGGTAATAAAAAGTAAACCGGATGCTAATGATATTATTACGAAGCGATCGATTTTAGCGCGTGTACATTATATAATAATCCGTTATGCCTCGTAAACTCGCTTAAACCCAATCCAAAGAAATCATTTCTTGGTCGAGATTGCAACCGCTGTTGTGCATTACTATCTTAATAGTAAATTCATCGAATGCAGTTTCGGTACTTTCTTTTCGTGGTGGCTGTTGCATTTTCGGGAACCCTGGCGGCGCCTGACGTTGTCGCCCAGGATGAAGTTTTTATTGATGTTGATATTGACGCGGAATTTCCTGGCGGGAAAAATGCCCTTAACGAATTTATTCGCAGCAACATAAAATACCCATTTTCGGCGCAAAAGAACGGAATAGAGGGCGGTGTCCCATGTTGAATTCGTCGTCAGCAAATCAGGGCAACTTGACATAAGTTCCGTAGAAATAATCGGAAGTGCACATCCTCTTCTAGATGAAGAAGCAATTCGTGTAGTCAGGCTATGCGTTGCACATTGGAAACCTGCTGAAAAAAATGGCAGGCCTGTTTCGCAAAAACTTGTAATTCCAATAGACTTTAAACTCGATCCAGTAAGATTTGAAGAGGTCTTGAAGAGCAACCGCCTGAAAAAATCATCAAAGACTGTAGTCATTGCTAAAACTTTTCAGTCTATCGACCCCGCCCATTGGACGTTGTTCGCTATGCGAAATCTGAGCACCGCATCGGGTAGCGTGGCAATCGGTGATACTGTTGAGGTTGTGGGGTGGTCGGATTGGGCATTCTTTATAAAGAGCCAAGGTAGGTATGGGTATGTTTCCTGGAAATCTCTGAAGATAACTCCTGAGTTGGACAGCGTGTCAAATGTCGTAGCTGTAACATCTAATGCAGCAGAGGAGAAACAGAACTATTTTTCTCCTCTGCCGCTCTCCTCTCCAATTGACAGCGCGTACTTGAAAATAAAACCAGAAGCATACCTTTCCCTAACGGCTGATAAGCGTTCGATGTATGTCGGCGATTGCTCAACTATTTCGATCGCCTTCAACGTTAGAGAAGACAACCGTGTAGCCCTACAGTTCTACAACCTGGGAATGCAACTCTCCGAAATAATTGCAAGTAACCTTTCTTTTGATAAGTGTTGGGTTGTAAATGGGAGCATCGATGAAATCAATGGCGAAGAATTAACAATTGATGGCGCCAAATACACAACATACAAAATTTATAAGGCCAGCTATTGCCCAACCGTTGCAGGATCTCTTACCGTTCCAGCGCTGAGGCTCTACATGGCGAGACGCATGCCAATGAAAACTGAGTTCCTCGATTCGCTCAACTTTTATTCAAAAAAACTCTCAATTAATATACTACCGCTACCCTTAGGTGCGACTCCTTCGCCGTACGACGGTTATCCGATTGTGGGAAAGTTCGAGATCATCGAATCGATCAGCAAAGAAAGTGTCGCGATGGGAGAAATATGCAGTTATCACTTGACCATCTTCGGGAAAGGATTAACCTTTCCCATTGAACCTCCAAAAATTGAAATGAACAATTTGATATCCCGCTTACGCGAAATCATTGACAGCGATAGTGTGGTTCACAACGAATTGACCAGTACCAAGACATTCGTCTATGAGCTGGCATTTAACAAGCAGGGTATCTACGACTTGAGTAAAGTGATATCCTTTAAATATTTGGACAGGGATTCCAAAAAAATAACAGTTCTGAAAGCATCAACGGCAATCACTGTTACGAATGAAATTGCGAATGACGACTCAAACACCCACAAGCCGTTTTACACAAAGAACAACTTCATTGCGCTTGATGCCTCGCGATCTATGGAGATTGAAGACTATCAGCCCAGCCGGTTAGCAGCCGTTAAGAAAGGGATTGAGGGATTTTTAAGGAATCGAAAGGTGTGTGACATCGGCCTGATTGCGTTTGGCGGGGATGCAAAACACCTGACCGCGTCCGATCAGGGCCAGTGCTATCCAATAGAGTCACTTAAAATGCTTAATCCGGACAACGTAAAGAATGGCACGGCAATCGGGGATGCCATCTGGCTGGCGAAACACTCATTTGCAAAGAACACGCTACCCAAACGATTGGTTATCATTGGAGATGGTGACAACACCGCAGGACATCTTACACCGAAGTTTGCCGCCGAGCTGGCAAAAAAATACAACATCAAAATATTTGCAATAGGCATCGGGACAAAAGGCCTTGTGCAGTACGGAAAAGATCAGTTCGGACGACCTAATATGATTGACAAAACGTACAGCGACACGGACTTCAAGAAAATCACTTCGATCACAGGAGGCCAATTCTACCGGGCTAAAGACCAGGATGACTTAGCACGAATCTTAGCTTTCATCTTTAAATGAGTAATACCCTATATTCCAACACCCCTGAGTTTTGAGCGGGTTGTATGTCAGCAAAGGTATGCCCGGACTTTCCGGATAGGTTTAGTAAAGAACAAATGGGTGACTTAAAAAATTTATTCTCCATGGTGCGGAAGAGGTTAGGGATAAAAAATTAGCTGGAGAAAGTGGTTGTTGTGCCATTTAAAATATTAAATGTAGGTCGTTACCTTTATTGTAAATGGAGTATAAAGCCTTATGAACAAAACAATTAAGATTTCGCAAGCAGAGGCTATTGCCGAAACACAAAACTTTATTGTTAAAGTCTATGGCTGGATGTCTCTGGCTCTGATGATCACCGGACTCGTTGCAATTTGGACTGCATCGAATGCCGCTATTATGAGCGTACTGACTGAAAGTAGATGGGTCTTCTTCGCACTCATAATTCTCGAACTTGTGCTGGTAGTTTACCTGGGGGGCTGGATAGCAAAAATGTCTTCACAGACAGCTGCTTTAATATTTATTTTGTATTCAATGGTAAACGGATTTACGCTATCAATCATTTTTTTGATTTTTACGACCGATTCCATTGCATCAACATTTTTTATTACAGCTGGAACATTTGCGGTAATGAGTATATACGGATACTTTACAAAGTCTGATCTAACCAGGCTAGGCAATATCCTTTTAATGGGTTTGACCGGATTAATTATTGCCTCCGCGGTTAACCTCCTTTATCAGGATGAAACGTTGTATTGGATAACTACTTATGCAGGTATACTCATATTCACAGGCTTGATTGCTTACGATACACAAAAAATAAAAAATTTGAACATCATTGGAAACGCGGGTACTGATGAAGATAAGAAAGAAGCAATAATTGGAGCGTTAACGTTGTATCTTGATTTTATTAATCTTTTTCTCAAGTTGTTAAGGATATTTGGACGAAGAAAATAAGGCCGATCTACAGTCCCCCAATCATCACTCCTCAACTAGGGATACAATACATAGATAGCAATACCAGCGGCAGACCCAAAGGCACATCCTGGAAATCAGTTTAAGATAAAACCTATCTTTTCGTGCCTGATAGCGGACTAAGCTGACAGCTACAACGATCAGGACCGTCACTAATCCTATTACTAGCAAGTTGAAATCTCCTTCATATTGCATTAAAATAAAAAGTACGCTTATCACAAGGGTAGACAAGCCTTGTGAAGCTCCAATTGAGCCAAGAATTCTCATGATAGAAATATTGGTGTAAGAAATCCTTTTGAACATGTTTCTTAACTCCACATTGTTCATCAGGAAGAAACCCAGGACATAATAAAACATACACAAGAGTGTTAACAATATAAACAACATTTGATCTACCCCAGCGATATTCGTTGAAATCTTCAAGAGAAGGAAGAATGCAATTAAAATAACCAGGACTTTTTCAAATCGTTTCATGGATAACTGGGTTTATCGTAAATATAGATATTAGTGGTATTCGTCCTAGTGAAGGAAATGCATTCTCACTGTTTGTTCAACGGCGCTTAAAGGTTAAGGCGACTAACATAAACTTAGGAAAAACCACCGCCAACATCAGCGTATTACATTGCTTATGTCCATCATAAATTCGTAGTTTTAGTTGGATAACCCCAGGCACGATGGATGAACCGAACATCAGTCGCAGACAAATGATCAAGATGAGTTCAGTGGCTGCCCTGTCGACCGTGGCATCTCCGGCGCTGGCCGTTCCCAAAAATGATGTGACTCATTCTCAAGACAGCAAAATTGAGCTGTCGAAAAACGAAATCTGTTTTACCAACGCAGTGGACCTCGCTGCATTACTCCGTAAAAAGAAAATATCTGCGCGCGAAGTCATGCAAGCGCACCTCCAACAGATCAAGAACGTAAATCCTAAAGTCAACGCCATGGTTACCATGGTGCCAGAAGATCAACTGATGGCCGAGGCATTGGCAGCAGATGAAGCGATCGCGAAAGGAAATGTAACAGGACCGTTGCACGGTTTGCCGATCGCGGTTAAAGATCTCATGGAAACAAAGGGCATACGAACGACCCATGGATCTCCATTGTATAAGGACCTTATTCCATCGCAGGATTCACTCATCGTGGAGCGTGAGAAAAAAGCCGGTGCGATCGTCATTGGAAAAAGTAATGTGCCGGAATTAGGTCTAGGTTCGCAGACATTTAATCCAATTTTCGGACCCACGTTTAATCCGTATGACGTTACAAAAACTTGTGGTGGCAGTACGGGCGGTGGTGCAGTAGCCCTGGCGTGCGGCATGACTCCGCTTGCGGATGGTAGCGACATGGGAGGTTCGCTGCGTAACCCGGGAAGCTTTTGTAATGTGGTGGGAATTCGTACATCACCTGGAAGAGTTCCTCTTCCCAATTCAAAACTGGCGTGGCAGGTACTGTCAGTGCAGGGACCAATGGCACGAACGGTTTCGGATTGTGCTTTTTTGCTTAGCGTACAGGCCGGACCCGATAGTCGATCACCGATATCGATAATGGAAAGTCCTCGACAATTTTCGAAACCACTCGAACGCGATTTTAAAGGTGTGAAAGTCGCGTTCATAAAAGATCTCGGTCTTCCCTGGGAAAAAGAAGTAAAGGATGCCATTGACTCACAACGAAAGGTTTTTGAAGCGATCGGATGTATTGTGGAAGAGAATGAACCCGACATGACCGATGCCAATGAGTGCTTTGTAAATTTTCGCCATTGGCAAAATGAAGTACAGTATGGCGATTTACTGGAAGCGAAGGCCGATCAAATGAACGAGTATACTAAGTGGCATATCGCCGAGGCGAAAAAATTAACGGGTCCTTACCTCTCGCGACTTGAAGCCCGGCGGTCGGCTTTGTATAGACGCATGCAACAGTTCCTGGAAAAATATGAATTCCTTATAATGCCGGTTAGCCAGGTTTTACCCTTCGATGTGCACACGCCTTATCCAACGGAAATAGCAGGTGTAAAAATGTTGACGTACATCGATTGGATGCGATCATCATATTACATTTCCGTGGTAGGCAATCCTGCGTTATCAGTTCCGTGTGCATTTTCAAAAATCGGGCTTCCGATCGGTATTCAAATCGTGGGCAGACACAACGCGGACCTTAGTGTTTTACAAATGGGATTTGCTTTTGAGCAAGCCACACACATAGGCAAGACGCGGCCAACAATCATCGGGTAACATTGAATGGATCGTTAACGCAAAGGAAGGTTAGTTGATACTTTTCGAACAATTAGCTTGATAAAACCAACTGACAAACTTCATTCGTGATACACACGTTGGTTGAAATGAATATGAATAATCTGATCGTAATCTTTTCTCTCTCCATTTATTCAATTGCACTGACTGCACAACAGCCAGTGCCACTTAAGCCACGAATCTTAGTCAGTACCGATATCGGTGGCACAGATCCTGACGACAATCAATCGATGGCTCATCTGCTCATGTATAGTGACAGGTTTATAATCGAAGGACTCGTTTCCTCGCCTTCCTATGGAGATGGTAGCAAATCGGAAATTTTACTTATGATCGATCTTTATGAGAACGATTTACCAAAACTGAAAAAGCATCAAACAGGCTTTCCTTCACCTGATTATTTGCGGTCCGCAACTAAACAAGGACGGCGTGGCGCAGCTCCCTACATCGGATATTCTAGTTCTTCAGAAGGTTCGGATTGGCTTATCAAATGTGCTAAAGAGGAAAATTCGCAACCCCTTTGGATTTTGGTTTGGGGCGGGCTGGATGATTTAGCTCAGGCATTACATGATGCACCTGAAATTCAAAGTAGAGTACGCGTGTATTGGATTGGTGGTCCCAATAAAAAATGGAGCGTAAACAGTTATGCATATATCGCAGAGAATTTTCCAACTCTTTGGTTTATCGAAGTTAATTCATCGTACTACGGCTTCTTTTCAAACACTAATGCTCCCGATAGCATAGCGAGTTCAGATTATTTCAACAAATACATTAAAGCTTCCGGGCATTTAGGAAAAGATTTTAAGAATTACTACAACGGTAATGTAAAAATGGGTGATACCCCATCGCTTCTCTACATGATGGACGGAGACCCGAACAACCCATGGCGGGAAAGTTGGGGTGGTAGTTTTGAGAAGTTAAGTTATAGTCCCAGGGTAGTGTTTAATCGCATAACAAGCACAGCGGACACCGTTGCGTTTTGTACTGTCGTTGACTTCCGCCTTAAAGGACCTGAAATAAATAAACCAGTAGGCTCGGTCTGTTTCTGGATGGAAATTCCTTACAAAAATTCAGTTCAAAAAATGGCCGGGCTACTATCTTGGCAATGGAGAATATGCCATTAAGTACGCACCCAAGCAGGCTGAGATCTTAAGCTATCGATTCACTTCTGATATCCCGAATTTAGCTTTCGAAGAGGGAAAGTTAGTCGTCGATAATCTGTGGCCTGGAAAGAAGCATACAACTGATTATAAGTTGGGCGCAAATTGGTACACCGACAAAACCGACGCAAAATTGTACGACGGAAAACTCCAGGGAGGAAAAACAATCTCAAAATGGAGAAATGATATTTTATTAGATTGGGCCAAGCGTTGGGATTGGCTGAGATAAAATGAAAAATAGCCCAATGAAAGGAAGCATAAACTATCTTCGTGTGATGTAAATTAATCAAGGCCCTCATGCAAAAGAGATCTTTCTTCAATCCTGTCATCAACGACACAGCTACATTTATTGAAACGTCGGCCGAAACAGGTGGGAAGTATTCACTAATAGACATAGAGTTATATAAAAGCGATGGCCCGCCTTTACATTACCACAACGCTTTTTCAGAAAAATTTGAAGTCACTGACGGCACGTTATACCTCCAGGTAGGAAAGAAGAAAATGACATTGATAAAAGGCGAATCGACATTAGTTCCGCGAGGGATGCCTCACAAGTTTTATAACCCGACAAACGAATTGGTAAAGTTCAAATTGACGTTCGAGCCAGGCCATGTCGGTATGGAGAACTTCATCAGAATTATTTACAGCCTGGCGGCAGATGGATTGACGGAAAAGAACGGTGTACCAAAAAAATTCGCACATCTGGCTACCATATTGGTAATGTCGGATACCAATGCAAGCGGCCTTCTTACGCTTCTTTCTCCGATCGTACGATTGGTTGCAAAAAAGGCCAAGAAGGACGGAACTGAAAAATGGTTGCTAGAAAAATATTGTCAGTAGATTCAAGGCCAGGTACCAAGGTACCTAGGCAGCTGAGTTGCTAGCATCTAAGCGCTCCAGAACTTTTCTTCGATCGGCTGCATCCAATAAGACGATGAGAAAAATATACGCACTTATTCTTACGATTACTCCCTTGATTTGGTCGGCCTGCTCAACAGAAGAGAAGAAAATCGAATATGGCTCCAACCATGGAAAATACCTGACCATATTTGACACCCAGATCTACTATGAAGAGTATGGTGCAGGGCCCCCGTTAATACTTCTCCAGGGAGGCATGGGCGGCATCTACAATTTTGCAAAGTGTATACCGGAGCTTTCCAAACATTATCGCATCATCGCTCCCGATACGCCGGGTCAAGGTCGATCCGAGCTGGCGGACAGCATGAGCTATCCACTGATGGCTGAATATATTTCAAAGATGATTGATATCCTGGAATTGGACAGCGCTTACGTGATGGGCTGGAGTGATGGAGGAAACGCGGGGTTGATTTTAGGATACAACAGGCCAGACAAAATAAAGAAGGTTGTTGCTGCCGGAGCAAACTATAAACTCAGTGGTTATCCTTCGATATTAAATGACACATCGGATTGGGAAAAGGAGTTTAGAAGCAAAGAATTCGAAATAGAAAATAAAGACTACATTAAAGAATATCTGAGTCTCTATCCGAGCCCACGCGACTGGAGAAAACTTATCATTGATTTGAACAAGATGTGGCATCAGGAAATATATTTTTCTCCTGAGGTTTTAGAAGGTCTCAAAATTCCCGTTATGATCGTGCTTGGCGACCGTGACGCAGTGACATTGGAGCACGGAATAGAAATGCATCGATTAGTCAAAGGAAGTCAGCTTTGCATCTTGCCAAATACTTCACATGCCGTCTTCGATGAAAAACCAGAGTTGATCAATGAGATAGCAATTGGCTTTTTTACAAAGTAAAGTCACTTGATATTATCTGTACTGCCTACACCTTAACATTGTAAGTGGGTAGCAATTTTGTAATTTAGGTTTTGACGCATCGGCCTGGAGTGACACGTGGCCGGCGAACTCAACTGATATCCAATCCCAACCTAAATGCAACGAAGAACCTTCATAAAAAAATCATCCTTCACAGCCTTGAGCATTGGGTTTCTGGGCTCCATTCATTGGAGTGGTAAGTCTATTGCTGCTGACAAAACCCTTAAGGTCAACGGCCAACGCATTGAAAGTCGCATTATGGAGTTAGCCAAATTTGGACGCGATGAAGATGGACACGGTTATCGCGTTGCGTTCACTAAAGGAGATATAGAAGGACGCGCATGGTTCATGGACCTAATGAAGAACGCGGGGCTTGAAGTAAACATTGATGCAGGTGGCAATATCGTCGGCAAACGAAAGGGGAAGAATCAATCCTTAAAACCCATAGCATTCGGTTCGCACATAGATATGGTGCCTGACGGCGGCAATTACGACGGCACGTTGGGTTCCATTAGTGCCTTGGAAGTGATTGAAATGTTGAATGAAAATAAAATAACCACAGACCATCCATTAGAAGTAATCATTTTTGGCAACGAAGAGGGCGGTACCATTGGCAGCAAGGCGTTGGCAGGTCTGCTTACTGCAGAGGGACTAAAGAATAAAAGTCAGAGTGGGCTAACGATGGCGGAAGGTATCAAAGCGATTGGAGGCGATCCGGATAACATTCAATCTTGTCTGAGAAAAAAAGGAGATCTCCACGCATTTCTTGAATTGCACATTGAACAGGGTGGCATTTTGGAAAACGAAAACCTTCAGATCGGTGTGGTCGAAGGTATTGTTGGAATGATGGACTGGGATGTGATGATCGAAGGGTTTGCCAATCACGCAGGGTCTACACCCATGAATATGCGTAAGGATGCGTTGCTCGCTGCATCGAAGTTGGTTGTCGCGGTAAACGAAGTCATCAACAGCGTTCCAGGTAAACAGGTAGGCACCGTAGGCAAGATTGCATCGTTGCCTGGTGCGAGCAATGTAATTCCCGGTAAGGTGACATTGAGTTTGGAGATTCGGGACTTGTCGATCGAAAAAGTTGACACGTTATTCAACGAAATTCAAAAGCGTGCTGCAACGATCGCGTCTGATTCAAAAGTCAACATTACTTTTCAACCACAGTTTACGATCAAACCAGCACTGGCGAATAAGCCACTTCTGGAAAAAATCAACTCGTCTGCGAAAGGTTTAGGCTTCACTACGAAGTTCATGCAAAGTGGAGCTATCCATGATTCCCAGAACATGTCCTTGATAGCACCCATGGCAATGATCTTTGTGCCGAGTGTAGGAGGTATTAGTCATTCACCCAAAGAATTCACAAAGGCCGTGGACATGACCAATGGGGCTAATGTGTTATTCCAGGCGATACTTAGTGTTGACAAGGGGTAAGATTGACAAGTGGTTGTTGCTGAATTATGTTAGTGAGCACGTGTACATTAGCATTATGATTTCCCTGACTGTCCAATGCGCAAATTCTTCAAATACATATATCACAATATTATTTGCTTTATCCTGCTGAACGTCAGGGTTGACCTGTTGCTTCAGTCTCGAGGTAAAAACAAACGCCTTATCATTATGTATCACGGCGTAAGAGTAGGGAACAAACGCATAAATGGCCGGCACATCACGGCATGGCATTTCGAAAAACAACTGGAATACTTCAAGGAGAATTTTGCGATAGTTTCGCTTCATGAGCTCTGCGCAATGAAAGCACAGGGTATTACACCGGACCGGCGAACGATCGCGCTCACATTTGATGATGGCTTTCTAAACAATTTGACGGTGGCCCTTCCACTTCTTGAGAAGTATAACATACCAGCAACATTTTTTCTTTGTACTGCCGGAATCACAGATCCCCGATATGCACACCCCACGGACAGGGTAGACATGATTCGAATGGCCTCGGCCTCTTCATTAATTCAAATTGGCGACGAAAGCTTCTATCGTTACGGTCACGTCGTGGTAGGCCAAAAAAGCGAAAAGCATGCCTATCATTATATCATCAATAAGCTGTCCTATCCGGATTGGTTAAGAATGAATGATAGCCTCGCTGCGCAGTTGGATGAAAAAATTGTGGCGCAACATAGTGAGGTTTATCACCTCGTGAGTGACCAGGATGTAAAGGATCTCGCCCATAGTAAACTTGTGCGCCTCGGTTCGCATGGTCATCAGCACGTTAATTTCCTTACGCTCTCCCGTGAGGAAAGTCAATTTCAACTGCTAGCGTCAAAGAACGTGCTTGAGGGTTATTCAAGACCCGTCGATGTAATAGCCTTTCCGTATGGGTATTTCAACTCCACCTTGATTACATTAGCTAAAGAGGCGGGCTATCGGTATTTAATTGCTGGCGGTCATGTTGATCCTCCGTATGATAGAGACGTTTTTCCAAGGATTGGAGTACTCGATGGAGCTGGGTTTTCATATACGATGCTGATGATCAGCAATGGATTCAGACGCTTTGGCTTTTAGAAAAAATCCGCGTCACAGTATTCGAAGGAAGCATCAGCCATCGAAACTTTTTCAGATTGCAGCGGAAGGAAGCCAATTGGAAAAGCATCTCTTGGAGTTAATGTCTTTTTGAGGACCTCATAAAGTAAAGAATATTTGCTGGTCATAAAGATCACATCCCTACACCCTAAGCGTGACGCAATTGACGTTAACCGCTGTATAAACCCGGCCGCATTGTTTTCGTTGAGTCCCTGTACGGCTCCGATTTTTGATTTT
>DATHIE010000246.1:0-8742 GCA_035316905.1 Chryseolinea sp.
TCCGAAGCCTCAGGTTTTCTTACCGTTTAGTCGACACTGTATGTCAAACCAATAATTGAAGATACTTGCTGACAACAAACATCACACTCCCTGTCACAGGATGCAAAATGTCAAAAACAGTAGCAGCGCTATCCCTACCAGTCCAATTAATGACATCAAAACCCAAAAAACTAAAAAAAGGAATATGCTTGCCACAATGTTACCTATGGTGATACTCTCAGCAAAGGTGTCTGTAAAAAGTCCGGATCTCACTCCAATAATCAATGCAATAACGCCTGCTATGGAATAAAGCACCCACAGAAACAGTTTATTTCTATCCGCATTCCATTTTTGCCCTTGCAATTTATTGATCGCCGAAGACAGCTTCTCGCCAGAGGTCATGAGGTTGTTGTGAGTCCGTTCCAGCCTCTCCCTTCCATATAAATCTATTGCTACAAAGAAAAAGGAAACCGTTTCAAGTAATACGGACCATTGTTGATTTGACATTTATTGGAGATTGATTTTTTTATAATTTCCATATTCTTCTCCGGGTCCGACAACCCGAGTTCCCATTTACCAATCCCAACCAACTTCTACATTCCTACGCATAAAGATCATTCTTATCTGCTTTAGCAACTTCCAGAAAGAAGCCAGCAACTTTTTCGGTAACAGCTTTAAAATACTTTGCTCCCTTTTCCGGCGATGCTTTTCTTGGATCACCCACGCCGGTATCTTTTGTTACCTGCATCCATTTCCTTTCGGCCCAGGCCCAGCCTTCACGAATAGCGGCGATTCGGAATTTTTTTGCTGCACCATCGCCTGCTTCAGATAACGGACGCACCAGTTCAGGCGTTAAATGCATGATCACGCTTGTTTCCATTTCGCCAGCATGATCATCCTTGTTCTCAAAGAATTCTTTTTGATCGAGGGACTGATACCAATTGCAGGTACACAAAAACATTTTGGGAAACTGAAGTCCCAGTTCACGGATCATCGTTCTGAAATCATTTCCGCCATGGCTGTTGAGGATGATAAGTTTATAGACCTCGTGACGGTTCAGAACATCTACTACATCGCGAAGCACAGCAAGCTGAGTACTGGGATTCATGTTCATGTCCAGCTTCACATCGAACTGACCGGTATTCACTCCGAACGGTATGGCTGGAAGCACAGTGATCTTCGCACCTTTGTCCCATGCAATTCGCGCGGCTTCGGCAGAGACACTCTCCGCTTCAATGATGTCCGTTCCATATGGCATGTGGTAGTTATGTGCTTCACAAGCACCCCATGGGAGGATGGCAACTTCGTAGTTTGTTTCCTTTACGGTTTTCCAGTTGTTTTCAGCGAGTATGTATGGGCGGATCATTTTAGTTGTGGTTGAATAGATTCGTAATGGTGTTAAATTTAATTAATGGCGGCGATTAATCAATCGTCAACAATAATTGGGCCGGCATCAATCCGTTCAGTGTCCTGCAGGTTATTGGCAAAGACATACCCGGATCCATACATGTGGAGATACATACGCTAAAGAAATTTATCGATTCGTTTTCTTTATTGCGATCTTTTGGTCATCCTTAAGTTGAATCCATATTTATAACTTGTTAGAACTATGAAATTGAATTGTGCCCTTGTTCTCCTGCTGTTGGCAACAGCCTGTGTCAAAACCAATCGCGATAATCAATCGGCTATCGACATCCGGGTGGACTCCGTGGTAAGTTTAATGACGTTGGAAGAAAAGATAGGTCAGCTCAACCTGCCGTCGGCTGGTGCTTTTGTAACCGGCGAAGCCGAGAGTTCCGACATTGCCAAAAAAATAGAAGAAGGTAAAGTAGGCGGACTCTTTAATATAAAGGGTGTGGTCGCCATTCGGGAAATGCAAAAGATCGCTGTAGAAAAAAGCCGGTTGAAAATCCCATTACTGTTTGGCATGGATGTGATTCACGGTTACGAGTCTGTATTTCCGATTCCACTTGGACTCAGTTGTAGTTTTGATCTGGATCTTATTGAACACACGGCTCGCATTGCCGCCAGCGAAGCCAGTGCAGATGGTATCAACTGGACTTTTTCTCCCATGGTAGATCTGAGTCGCGACCCCCGGTGGGGCCGGATCTCGGAAGGCAGCGGGGAAGATACTTACCTCGGTTCTGAAATTGCAAAGGCGATGGTGCGCGGCTATCAGGGAAAAGACCTGGCAGCCAATAACACGATCATGTCTTGCGTGAAGCACTATGCGTTGTATGGTGCTTCCGAAGCGGGCCGTGATTACAACACGGTGGATATGAGCCGTCACCGCATGTACAATGAGTACTTGCCGCCTTATAAAGCTGCAGTGGATGCCGGAGTAGGAAGTATCATGGCTTCCTTCAACGAGATTGATGGTATTCCGGCCACAGGAAATAAGTGGTTGCTAACCGATGTGCTGCGTACAGAGTGGGGCTTTAATGGCTTTATCGTTTCTGACTACACCGGTGTAAGCGAAATGATTAGTCATGGTGTAGGTGACCTACAAACTGTATCTGCGAAGGCCCTGGCTGCCGGACTCGATATGGACATGGTGAGCGAAGGATTGCTAACCACACTGAGTCAGTCCGTGAAAGACGGCAAAGTTACCGAGCAACAAATCGATGCAGCCTGTAGAAGAATTCTTAAAGCAAAATTCATGTTGGGTCTTTTCGATGATCCATATCGCTATTGCAATGCCGACCGTGCAAAGGCGGAAGTTTTTACGGACGCCAATCGAGCGGAAGCACGTAAGGCAGCAACACAGAGTTTTGTGTTGTTGAAGAATGAAGGCAACGTTCTGCCTATTAAGAAGTCCGCTACCATTGCTTTAGTTGGCCCGCTGGCAGATGCCAAAGAAAACATGACGGGTACCTGGAGTGTAGCCGCGCGCTTTTCAGAGTCGATCTCTCTACGCGAAGGATTGCAAAAGGCAGTGGGCACGAACGCGAAAATACTTTATTCCAAAGGCTCCAACCTGGACGAAGATGAAACCCTGGAAACAAACTCCACCTTGTTTGGAAAATCCTTGCATCGCGACAAACGTTCAGCAACCGCGATTCGCGATGAAGCCGTGCGCATTGCCCGAAATGCCGATGTGATTGTGGCAGCAGTGGGCGAAGCTGCAGAAATGACAGGTGAAGCCGCCAGCCGGACGAGCATCGATATTCCTGAAACGCAACGCGAATTACTGAAGGCATTATTAAAAACCGGAAAACCAGTGGTGGTTGTGTTATTCACGGGACGCCCGTTGACATTAACCTGGGAGCAAAAAAATATCCCAGCCATTCTCAACGCGTGGTTTGGTGGAAGTGAAGCTGGAGACGCTATAGCGGACGTGCTGTTTGGCGATGTAAACCCTTCAGGTAAGTTGTCTACCACATTCCCGCAGAACGTAGGGCAGATTCCCCTTTACTATGCCCACAAAAATACAGGCCGGCCGTTGCGCGGACAGTGGTTTCAAAAATTTCAGTCGAACTACCTTGATGTTTCCAACGAGGCACTCTATCCGTTTGGCTTTGGATTAAGCTACACGACATTTGAATATGGCGATCTAGAATTGGATAAAACTGAAATGACTACTTCAGATTCCATAACCGTTTCGATCGAAGTTACAAACACAGGCACCCGAAGTGGCGCAGAGGTTGTTCAATTATATATCCGCGATTTGGTGGGCTCCGTGACTCGTCCTTTAAAAGAACTAAAGGATTTTAAGAAAGTGTCTTTCAATGCAGGCGAGAAGAAAACTGTTACGTTCACCGTCAATGCGAACGACTTATCATTTTATAATTCTGAATTGAAGTGGGGTGCAGAGCCTGGAGAATTTACGGTGTTTGTCGGTGGCAATTCACGGGACGTAAAGGAGGCGGCCTTTGTGTTAAAGTGATTCCACGCCGTTGTTGGTGTTCTTCACCAACAACCTTTGCACGGACCACTTCTTTTTGCAACTTTAGATGTTCTTGACTTGTTTGTTGGCGAAATAAAAAGTAATTGACAAGGGTTTCATGAACAGTCATTAACGATTTTACGCGTGTATCCACCGCCGTCGGACCTTGCATTTCTTTTTTTGCCTATTTTGGACCCGGATATATACATCCATAGTTAGAGCGATAATTTATCATCGATATGCGTTATTGGTTAGCCTGCCTGTTTATTAGCACGTCCTTCACTGCCCGTTCCCAACAAGTTATCAAGGAGTATGAAATCCGTGAGAAATATTTTCTTGATGACGTCGAACTGTTGTCGTTTGAAGATACCCTTATTGTCAATTTGTCGCTGCGATTCCAGGGGGTCAGCCAGCTAGCAACATTTCTCGTACCGCGAGATATGAGTTTTCTATCTATGCCCAATCTGCATGGGACGAATAAGAATGCTATCTGCGGTGTAGAGTCATTACCAGGAGGAATAAAGAGATTCTACTACGCAGATCAGGCTAAGAGCAAATTTACAATCCAGGCGATTGAAGCAGACTTCAAAAAAAGAAGTACGATTGATTTTCCTGGCGAGTTGGTTCTTAATGGAAAGATGCTCACGATGCTGACTGACGATAATCAGGTTGTTATCTTTTCATATGATAAAGGGACTATTTATGAGGTAGTTATTGATGGGCTGAAGGCGTCAAGTAAAAAAAGTTACCAGCTGCCAGAAAGTATGACATCAGTCAATGCTCGCGACGTAACTCTTTGCGTCGAAGGTGACCACGTTGGAGTGGTCGAAGCAAAATCAAATTTGAAAATATTTCTCAACGATGAATGGATAACGGCGGTTCATGACAATAGTGGATATTCGTCTACTCACACCGCAGTTACCAGGTTCGAAAGAAGCTCCGGTAAGGTCGTTACGCAAACGATTCCCACAAAGGGCAAATTCAGTTCAACAATTCTCGATACTCTTGTTTATCGAACTATTAATGGCAAGTCCGCATTCAAGCTTGAAATTTTTGGTGTTAACTCAGCAAGTAAAATTCACGAGTACAATATTGCGGCATTACCTGCAAACGAGGAGCAGCTCGTGTACTTTCGAGAGGGGAGAGCCAACACGATTGGGAAAATAGAAACACTTAAGCACATGATGAAAACCTCTCCTGCGTGTGAGCCGTTTGTAGTTGCGCAGTATCAGGGAAACACTACAGTTCTTACCTGGGGAACTTATTTTGACGATAACGGCGCAATGGGTCCGGGAGGATTAGACCCCATTACCGGTATGGCAAAAATGATCATCGGCACAACGATCAAACAAATAACGCCAGGGCCGGGTGTCAGCCGGTACTTTTATTTACAAGGAAATCTTAATGATGGATTTACTCTAAATGACAATAGCGATTGTTTGAGAGCAAGGGTTGATGCTTTTGAGACAGCTCAACAAAAGGATGCGGCAACAAAGCGAAAGAGCTACTTTAAAATCAATGGTGATATAGTTGCTGCTTACTACTTGTCCAAGAGCAATAAATTGATATTTGTAAAATTTTCGCGTTAAGACGCACGCCGTTGTTTAGATGTTCTTGACTGCGTAGCTTGCTATCATCCGTTGTACAAAATACATTAATTCCATGGAAACCGTTGTGTATTCAAAGTACTATGCTGATTTCATAACCACTACGTGCCTCAACTGGAAACCTGTGCTGCAAGAGGATCGGTTTAAAGATATCATTATCGAAAGTTTATCTTTTCTTTGCCGGTCGAATAGAGTAAGCGTATATGCGTTCGTGATCATGTCAAATCATATTCACATATTATGGCAGATTATGGGTGAAAACGAACGCAAAGCAGTGCAACGCGATTTTCTAAAATTTACCGGTCAGCAGATTTTAAAAATACTCCGCAATGAAAAGTCACCTTTTCAAGACGAATTGTTAGTGAATTCAAAAGACCGTAAGTTCCAGGTTTGGGAGCGTAACTCATTAAGTGTACCCCTGTGGTCTGATAAAGTCATGTGGCAAAAATTGGAATATATTCATTATAATCCCGTCAAGGCGCAATTATGCAGGCATCCTGAAGATTACAAGTACTCAAGCGCGTCTTTTTACTTCAATGGGGAAAAGCGCTGGAATTTTTTGATTCATTGTGATGGATAAGGTTTGAACGGTGTGTTGATACGTCGGGTTTGTGCGACTTGTTGGTGAAGAACACCAACAAGGGCGAGATTACGTTCACCATCAATGCCGGCGACTTATCATTTTATAATTCTAAATTGAAGTGGGTTCAGAGCCTGGGGAATTTACGGTGTTTGTCGGTGGCAATTCACGGGACGTAAATGAGGCGGGGTTTGTGTTGAAGTGATTAACTCATTGTTGTCAAGACGAAACTCCACGCCGTTGTTGGTGTTCTTCACCAACAACCTTTGTAGGAAATAATTTAGTAGCATAATCCATCGAGTTTTTAATCATCTCTTTAAGAATAGGGATGCTTATATCATCTAACTTTTTTACATAGACACAAGATTTTGAGCTCGTGTGTTTTCCAAGTTGTGAGAGCAACTCTTTGCGTTTTTCAAATTCTGTAGCGATATACACAACCAAAGAATCTCTGCGTGGCGAGAATCCAGCCAGCGGAGCATCGCCCTCACGTCCGCTTGCATATATGTAATGATAACTACCAAATCCAATGATTGATGGTCCCCACATTTTTGGTTCATGTCCGGTGATGGATTTACAGATTTCAATCAGTTTAAAACTGTCGTCGCGTTTGACTTCGTTTTCGACCTTATCTATAAATTTGGTCACGCTATTATCTGTTTGCGTTGTCTTGTTTTTTGCCATACTATTTATTTTTAGATGACACCAGTAAGCATAAATCCATAACGTTTATGTACACAATCTAACTCTTAACAAATTTCTTTTCAATTTTTTTGTCAGGAATACCTTGTCCCACTAAATGGGAGGATCATTTTGGTTTAACTATAATTTTTCCGACCGTCCTGCCGGTTTCCATTTCAATACGTGCGTCTCCCATTTTGTCAAATGAGAAGATTTTAGACACATGTGACCTCAGCGTCCCTTTTTCTAAAAGGGCTGCAATAGCTACCATATCTTCACCATTCGATTCTACAAGAATATTGTACGACCACGTTTTTTTCCTTTGCTTTTTGCAATACATCCTCACTGATCATCGGCAAAAGGCTAATAATTGTTCCTCCATTTTTTACAACCTTTAGTGATTGGTATAGACTATCCTTTGCAAAGGCATCCAATACAAAATCCACTTCGCTAACTACGTCTTCAAACCGTTGTTCATCGTAAGCAATGTGTTCGTCTGCACCGAGCCCTAAGACAAACCGTCTGTTTTTAGCAGAAGAAATGCCAATGACATAGGCACCTAAATGTTTAGCGATTTGAACCGCATAATGTCCAACCCCTCCCGAAGCGGCCTGTATCAGAATTCTATTCCCGGATTTTATCTTCGCATAGCGGACTAACAATTGCCAAGCTGTCAATGCAGCCAAAGTTGCAGCAGCCGCTTCTTCGTGATTTATGTTTGAAGGCTTATGTGCAATATGTACTTCTGATGCGGCAACAAATTCAGCATATCCCTTTCCATGTCCTAAGAAGTTTATCATTCCAAAAACGTTGTCACCTTTTTTAAATTTTGAAACTTTTGCTCCTATACTAGTAACTGTACCAGAAATGTCCCACCCTAGTATTAAAGGATTATTATGTTTAAGGTGGTCAGCCATTGCTATTCCGCTCCTGGTTCTAGCATCAACAGGATTTATACTAATTGCCTTTACTTCAATCAATACCTCATTTTCCAAAATGAAAGGCAAAGCCATTTCTGTCATTAATAATTTTTCTACGCCTCCGAATTCTTTTAAGATTATTGCCTACATTCTTGATTGAATATGCTTTGAATAAATAATTACGATTTTGTACAGTGTGCGTGAAGTAGGGCCATTTCAATTTTCAAAAATTATCCAACTAGGATTTACTTCTTGAACGTCATATTTTTCTATCTTTTCAATAATTGATTTTCTGTGTGCTACACCACACAAAAAAATTGCTGTAATGAATTGATTGATTTTGCAATAAGAATAAATATTGCGAATCATTGAGTTTTCATATGCATCAATATCTTCATTAGCCGCTTTACTTACCTCACTACCATTTAAAAGGCGACTTTCTAACATTCGCATTTCCTCTTGAAGCTTAATACTTTCAACGCTATTAAGAAATTCAAACCCATATTCGCTGGCCAAAGAATTAAAATTATCAATCAACTTCTGTAATTCGCTATTTTCACAAACTACACTGTATTTTTTTTCAAAAGCATCAGATAATCCAATATCAAGCACAGGAACATATTCAAAATGGGTATTGAAGCAGTATTTCTGAATTGCGCTTATTTCCAATTTCTTATGATATGCTCCGAATGACAAAAACAACGAATTTTCATACTTTGAATAAGTTTCATCAAGTGCTTCTAAAAATATAACTTCCGGACTTATTTTTTCTATAATCTTGTATAACTCATCAGCATTGCATTTTCCAGTCTCCTTATGCACTGTGCTAATTAAAGTGATATTATGCATATGACGTAACAATCTATTATGTAATCTATATTGGCAGTAGCTATCCTATTATTTAGTTGGATTTTTTTTAAAAGCTGAATTCTCGTTTCCAATTTCGGACAGTCGAGTCACCCAAGGGAGTTGCACCCTTAGGTTCTCACGGAACCGTACTTGAAAGTCTCCCTTCATACGGCTCTTCCTGTTTAATCACAAATGTATCGCTACATTATGGATGTACCAACTGCCAGTGCGCGAATAAGC
>DATHIE010000247.1:0-3358 GCA_035316905.1 Chryseolinea sp.
AACTTTATCAGACGAATTGGGTAACATCACAAAGTAGGGCCAATTATAATCATCTTTTACTTCTTTTGGAAAAAGTGCCGCTGCTTTCCTGAATGTTGTTGTGTCACTGAAAAGGTTTAAATACGGAGTAAAATTCATAAATTAGAAGTAATTCTATCTATGCGGAAACTTTACTTCCTGGCGCCAAAGATTGCATTCTCGTTTCCCGTGCAGTTGTTCTTAAATAATATCCAGCGAAACCATGTGTTGATGCTATGCTGGATAATCCTGTTTGCAATGATTACTGGCAGTTTTGGAAAATATCTTGGCATTCCTTACCTGTTTCTCGACCCCGAATACCTCAATAAGGTCAATTTCAAAAGTTTTTTTATCATGGGGACTGCCTTAGCAGGATTCACCATGGCCTTCCACATCACTTGCTACATCAACGACGGACACAGGTTTTCATTCATTGGCGCGCTTGGCCGTCCTTTCACCAAGTTCATGATCAATAATAGCCTTATCCCGCTGGCGTTTCTGATCGTATACATTTTTGAGATCATCAGGTTCCAACGAAGTAACGAATACAGTAGCGCAGGCGATATTGCAAACAATCTATTTGGCCTGGTTGCTGGCTACCTTGTCATGTCGATGGTCTTTATCCTGTATTTCTGGATGACCAACAAGGATATCTTCAAATACGTTATTTGTCAGATCGATGAGAAAATCAAGCACAACGTAAAAGTGACACGTGCCAGCGTGATGAAAAAACTGGACATCGCCCGCAAGAAGCAGGTCCACGTCGACAATTACATCGATTACGATTTTAAGATCAAAAGAGTTGAAGACAATAATTTCTACGACAAGGAAACAATATTAAAAGTCTTCGATCAGAACCACTTTAACCTCGTAGTAATTGAGTTGGCCATATTCGGTTTTGTTTTACTGCTCGGTGTGTTCAAAGATTCGGCGCCATTTCAGCTTCCCGCTGCGGCAAGCTTCATGATCTTCCTGACCATCTTTGTGATGATGGCCGGCGCATTTTCCTACTGGTTCGGGGGATGGTCTGCCACAACAGCATTGGTGCTGTTCCTGATCTTCAATCATCTTGTTGGCGAGGATTATCTCACCAGGCGTTACGAAGCATTTGGGTTGAACTATCAGCATCCGGTGTCAGAGTATTCAGTTGCTGCATTACAGCAACTAAATGACTCTACCCATATAAAAAGGGATCTGAAGAACAATCTTGTAATGCTTGAAAACTGGCGAGCGAAATTTCCGGAAGGCGAAAAACCAAAGATGGTGTTCCTGTGTGCCAGCGGTGGAGGTAAGCGTGCAGCGCTTTGGACTCTTACGGCGTTACAGACGGCTGATAGCGTGACAAAGGGAACGCTTATGGAAAAGAGTATCTTGATCACGGGAGCATCCGGAGGGTTGATCGGTGCAAGCTATTTTCGGGAGCTGAAACTCCGTGAAAAATCTGGAGAGAATACACGGCCATATGCGGAAGTGCACCGGCAGAATATCTCAACAGATAATCTCAATCCGTTGATCTTTAGTCTGCTGGCTAACGATTTTTTTGTGAGCTTCACCAAGTTCAAATACAACGGCAACTATTACTATCGCGATCGGGGATACACTTTCGAGGAGCAGCTGAACCAGATCACAGAGCGGATGATGGATAAACCGATAAAGGACTATGACAGTCCAGAGATGAAGGCGATAATTCCTATGATGATCCTTGCGCCAACGATCGTCAACGACGGCCGCAAACTCTACATCGCCTCGAGGCCTGTTTCTTTCATGAACTATGATATCCTGAGTTCACCCGATTATTTTCGTTCGAAGTATAGTGGTATAGACTTCCAATCATTGTTTGAAGATCAGGGTGGAAGAGATCTCAGATTTCTTTCGGCATTGAGAATGAGTGCAACGTTTCCCTACATTACTCCGAATACAACACTTCCCACCGAACCTGCCATAAAGATCATGGATGCAGGGATCTCGGATAACTTTGGACTATCGGATGCCATTAGATTCATGTTCGCATACAAAGATTGGATTTCAGCAAACACGTCTGGCGTTGTCTTCCTTTCTATCCGCGATTCGCCAAAGCTGAGTATGATTGCTCCTAAAGCACAACAAACGCTGGTAGACGATTTCACGCAACCTATAAGCAGTGTGTATAACAACTTTGAGAATTTTCAGGATATAAACAGCGACATGCTCATCAATCACGCGAGAACGTGGTTCAAGGCGGCCATTTACCGTATCGACCTCCAATATGAATCGGATGTTTACGTTCCCATCCTTCAAAAAATGGATAGCATCCGTCAAAACAATGCAAGAGCATCACTTAGCTGGAGATTAACCACTCGCGAAAAGGGAGCGATCACTTCATCCATCAATGCATATGACAACCAAAAGGAGTTGCACAGGCTTGTGGAGTTGCTGAAGTAAGGCTACCTGGGTACCTGGCTACCTAGGTACCTAGCCACCCGTAAAACCTGGACCGTGAAGAACAATTCCGCTACGCGTTCCTGTATGGCGACCATCGTCAATGACTACCTTCCCGTTGACGATAACAAACTTGAACCCCGAGGAATAAGCATGCGGTTTGCTGAATGTGCTTAGGTCGGCAACATCGGTTTCTGAAAATACCACCAGGTCAGCTGCCATTCCTTCCCGAACCAAACCCCTGTCGCGAAGTTGGAATTTTTGGGCAGGAAGTGAGGTCATTCGTCTTATTGCTTCCTCCAGGCTCAAGACCTTTTCTTCACGGACGTATCGCCCTAAAACACGCGCATTTGTCCCATAGGCCCTGGGATGTGGCACTCCTGAACCGAATGGCACGATGCCCGCGTCGGAAGCAAACATGTTGAAAGGATATTGCATAATGCGCTTAAGATCAGATTCATCCATACTGAAGTATACCATCTGGGCTCCTCCTTTTTCAATCATTTCAAGGATAGTTTCGGCTTCGTCAGCAGGTTTCTTCTTTCGTCCTTTCAGGAGATTGATATCGCTGATACTCTTTCCGTTCAATGTTGTGTCGGCGATGTACCGGGCGACCAAAGCGTAGCTGTAGTTCCTGAGTTGTTTTGACTTTAAACCACCCAGCATTTCCTTTTTTATTTTGGCTCGTGCCGATGCGTCGTGTAACCGCCACTGGAGGGAATCTACCCCTCCGCCGAAAGCCCACGTCGGTAAAACCGTGTTCAATGTTGTACTGCTTGCGACGTAAGGATATTGATCCACTGTTACATCAATACCGTCTTTTCTCGCTTGCATTACCTGCGCAATCGTACCGGAAGATTTTCCCCAATTTGGTTTATAGGTCACTTTGAAGTGTGAGATCTCAACTGGCATCTTCGCCTGT
>DATHIE010000248.1:0-5286 GCA_035316905.1 Chryseolinea sp.
TATCGAAGCAACATGGAACGACTTTTCCGTCCCATGTGATCACGCAACTATGCCACATCTTCCAACATTGATTCAAAAGCTTGTTCTTTATCTCAAAAGTTCCATCCTGCTTTTCCCGATATCGCGAATAGCGTTCATTGACCGGCATCAGCTCTGAGCCGTGTTTGTAATTGTAGATCTGCGCCGTCTTTAAAACTACCTGATCAACACCAAGATCATCCGCAAGCTTATACACCATTGGAATTTCATGCTCATTCTGTCTCACGACAAGAAATTGAAAGACCACGCGAGGTGTTTTTGATTTCAATTGATTTCTCCACTTGATGATGTTTCTTGTCCCCTCAAGGACTTTTTCGAGTGACCCTCCTATGCGATAAGATTGATAAGTATCCTGGGATGTGCCATCGATCGAAATGATAAGTCTATCTAATGAGGACTCAACTGTTGCCCGTGCGACTTCATCTTTAAAGAAATGAGCATTGGTCGATGTTGCGGTGTAAATTCCTTTTTTGGAGGCATAACTTACCATCCGGAGAAAGTCCGGATGCAGAAACGGTTCACCTTGAAAATAAAAAGTTAAGTAGCTCAACGTAGGCGCCAGTTGATCTATGACACTTTCAAACAAGGATGATTCAAGCATACCGGTAGGCCTGGTGAACGAACGCAGACCACTTGGACATTCTGGGCATCGCAGGTTGCAGGACGTGGTCGGTTCGAATGAAATACTTATTGGTAAGCCCGACATTACAGGCTTGCCCGAAAGTTGGGAAACCTGGTAGCTCGAAAATATCTGCGCAGCGTTGAAAGCTCGTCTTAATGTACTTTTCGATACAAGATTAAGATAGTCACTTCCGTAGTTCTTCATCGAATCCAGTTTTCACGTCTCCGCAAATTAACCATAAAATCAACGAGAATACAGGCGAAGGCAATTGCCATTATTTAACTGCGGATTTTTAATTTCAGATACGTTCATATCTTGCAGTGCTTTCTTCTTATGAATAAGATCATTTGTTTCGTGCTCCTCCTCTTCACCGTAACCGGGTCATGGGCGCAAAAGCTTTCAGACAACGCGACCATATCCGTCATCACTTGCGGCCCGCACCACCAAGTCTCTTATATTTGCTTTGGCCACAGTGCGTTCCGGGTTCGCGACCCTCGGATGGGAATTGATTACGCATTCAACTACGGCATATTCGACTTTGACGGGCCAGACTTCTTCGTGAACTTCGCAATTGGACACAATGTCTATCTTCTGGGAGTACAAGAATTTGAACACTTTAAGAATTCCTACATTGAGGATAACCGGTACGTCCACGAGCAAATTCTCAACCTGACCCTTGACCAAAAGCAGAAGATCTTCGATTATCTGGCTTGGAACGCAGCACCCGAGAACCGCGAATACCTTTATGATTATTTCTACGACAACTGCGCCACGAGGATCCGCGATGTTGTCGTCAAAACATTGGGAGACGATGTAAGCTTCGATGGTTCTTATATTGCCACCGACTACACTATACGCCAGCTGACGGATATTTACCTTAAACCTTTCCCATGGTTAGACCTTGGTATTGACGTTTGCCTTGGGCTTCCAATGGATAAGAAGGCCAGCCCTTACGAATATATGTTCCTACCGGACTACATTGAATCGGGATTCGATCATGCGACTGTAAAGAGTGATTCTGGTGCAGTACCCATAGTAATGGAGAAGGATATTATTTACGCCGAGCATCCAGAAGAACAGGAATTCTCCATTACCCATCCACTATATGTATTTTCCTTTTTATTGGTAGTATCTCTTGTGATCACCTTAAAAGATTTCTATAAAAAGAAACTTTCAAACTGGTTTGATGTGATATTATTCGGATCAACTGGAATGATCGGGGTGCTTCTACTCTTGTTGTGGTTTCTGACCGATCACAGGGCTGCAGCTAATAATTTCAATTTGCTTTGGGCATTACCAACACACCTCATAGCGGTAATAGCGTTTGTTCGCGCAAAACGATGGCTTATCAATTACTTCCTGGCCGTGCTTGTTTTGCAAGGTTTAGTGCTACTATTCTGGTGGGCGCTGCCACAACAACTCAACTTATCACTTATTCCCGTGGTGGTCATACTGCTGTTGCGAGCTCTTGCACAATACTCATTGAGGAAACAGGTAGCGTCACGATAAATGAAGTTCCCTCTCCTTCCTCCGACTCAACACGAATCGAGCCGTTCATTTTTTCAATTGTTTCTTTGACGATATAAAGCCCGAGGCCCGAACCTTTTGAAGTCTCCGTGCCACGATAAAACATGTCGAATATCTTCGATTGCTTCTCTTTGCTTATACCAAGGCCATTGTCTGAAATTATGATGGTCAGTTTGTCGCAATTCGGGTAAATATCCACCTTGATCCACTGATCGTTGCTATCTTGTCTATGATATTTGATAGCATTGGAGATTAGGTTATTGAGCACCACTGTTAAACGTGTCTTGTCTGTAATTGCACTCTCAACATAAATGTCATTCTGAAACCTGATGTTTTCAGCCCCATCAAGGAATTGAAAGTTATCTTTGACTTCATCGACCAGTCGGGTTACATCTACAATATCCCGCGAAACCGCTGTCCTGCTGTTTTTCGAATAATCTATTATATCCTGAATAAATAAGTCCAGTCTGTCAGCGCGTTCGGTCATCATATCGAGGTATCGAATGACTTTTTTATCGACAGTTTCATTTCTTGTAATATTTACCAAACCTTTAATGGAGAGCAGGGGTGAGCGAAGGTCATGCGATGTGCTGTAAAAGAACCGATCCAATTCCGCGTTGGTTTTCTCCAGGTTAGTGTTCTTGATCTCAATTTCTTCAGCCAATAGTCTCAGTCTCCTCTCTGACTCCTCATTTACCCGAAGCATAAAACCGACGCTCATCACTAACAGGACTCCACTCGAAAGGAGGTTGATCATAAAGAAGTTTTCAACATTATGCATCTCTATCTCATAGGGTCCAATCAAATCAAAATCAGAAGCAAAGAGCAAAACGGAAAGTACACCTGGAAGCAGCACAAACAACATCCGCATTACTTTTTCCTTGGGCTCGAAGATAGCCATTGAGACTGCCATTAGAGGAAAGAAAAAGAGATAGACACCAACGTTGGCCGGAATAAGACAGGCGTAAACAGCCAAGCACAAATTCAGAAAAGAGAGTCCCAGTATCCGCGACGTATTTCTGTATCCCTTTCTATGAAAGACATAACACGTAAACAGGACAATAGTTATGATCATGTCGATCACAGGAGCTTCTTTTGAGCCGCCGATGAGATCCAACACAAAGTGCACTGTCCCCATTACGGTTGCAAAAAGTGAAATGTTTTCGAAGAGCTTGTTTCGTTTCCTTTTTGCGAAGTCTTCTAACCTTTCGTCGGTAATGGCCTTTTCCACATCGTTTATTTGGTGCAAGATAGAAAGGGCCGATTTCCCGCCTGACGGCTAAAAATTAGGAAGAATACGCATGTAAGTTCTTTATGTAATTTTTACATGTGAATGGGCCGGTTCGCCGTCGCCGCGAGGCATGCCTCCTTAACGGCCTCCATGTATGTGGGGTGTGCGTGCGACATTCTTGCAACATCTTCAGCCGATGCTCTGAATTCCATGGCAGTAACTCCCACCGCGATCATATCAGCCGCTCGAGCCCCAATGATATGCACGCCAAGTATCTCATCAGTTTGCTTATCTGCCAATATTTTCACAAGCCCGTCGGTGTCCATGCTGGCACGTGCTCTTCCCAAAGCTTTGTATGGAAAATTTCCCACTTTGTAGGCCTTTCCTTGCTCTTTAAGCTGTTCTTCCGTGTATCCGACACTCGCAACTTCAGGCCATGTATAAACCACACCGGGAATTAGTAAATAGTTAACGTGAGGTTTTTGTCCCGCAAATTGTTCAGCGACAAGTACACCTTCCTCTTCAGCTTTGTGTGCAAGCATGGCACCACGTACAACATCCCCGATTGCATAGATGTTGTCGACCTTGGTCTTGAGATGATCATCGACAGGTATTTGACCTTTTGCTGTTTCAACACCAATTTTCTCTAACCCCAGTCCATCCGTGTAAGGTCTCCGGCCAATACTCACCAAACAGTAATCACCTTTTAACTCGATGGAGTTTTTTCCGTCTTTAGTTTCCGCTTTGACAATGACTTCCTTGCCTTTGTTTTCAACTGAAGTGACCTTGTGGCCCAGATAAAAAACGATTCCTAGCTTCTTGGTTACCTTCAACAACTCTTTCCCCATCGTTCCATCCATCGTCGGTATCAGGCTGTCAAGGAACTCGACGACCGTAACCTTTGAGCCGATCCGCGCGAACACTGAACCAAGCTCCATACCGATGACGCCTCCTCCGATAACGATGAGATGTTTCGGCAGATCTTTCAATTCGAGGGCCTCAGTACTGGATATGATCCGCTTCTTATCGAACGGCGCAAATGGAAGAGGTGTTGGCTTGGATCCGGTGGCAATGATCACCTTCTCGGTGGTGATAGTCTTTTCTTTTCCATCGCCCGAAGTTATTTTGATGGTGTTCTTATCAACAAACGATCCAACGCCCGTATGAACATCGATCTTATTTTTTTTCATGAGGAAGGCAATACCGTCTACGTTAGATTTCACGACATCGCTTTTACGCCTGATCATCTGTTCCAGGTTTAGTTTTGGATCAGGAATGTCGATTCCATGTTCCTTAAAATGTTCCTTGGCGTTTATGAAATGCTCGGATGAATCAAGAAGCGCTTTAGAGGGAATACATCCCACGTTGAGGCAGGTTCCACCGAGTGTATTGTATTTTTCCACAATTGCCGTCTTGAACCCAAGCTGTGCGCACCGGATAGCAGCCACATATCCACCAGGGCCGGAACCAATAACAGTGACGTTGTATTGCATGATAAATTTTTTTGTTCAGAATAAAATATAAAGAAATCCCCTCTCGGATATGAAAGGGGCTCAAAAGATCAAACTCCAAGGATCAACCGTCCTGGATCTTCCAGCATTTCTTTCACACGCACCAGGAAGCTTACAGACTCGCGCCCATCAACAATGCGGTGGTCATATGATAGAGCCACATACATGATTGGCCTGACGACCACCTCACCATTCTTCACCACAGCCCGTTCGACGATATTGTGCATACCCAGGATCGCAGACTGGGGAGGGTTGAGGATCGGTGTCGAAAGCATCGAGCCGAACACACCACCATTAGTTATTGAAAACGTACCACCAGTCATTTCCTCAATTGAAAGTTTACCGTCACGGCCTTT
>DATHIE010000249.1:0-4440 GCA_035316905.1 Chryseolinea sp.
AACACACATACTTATACAGAATATAGACTCATCGGTGCGGACCAGTTCAAAACACGACCGGACATTGGGATACTTGGCATTCATTACATCAAGGTAAAAAAGGAAAAGGCCGCGGAGTTTGAAAAATTTGTGATCGAGAAATTACACCCCGCTGTAGGTAATGTGTTGCCTGACATGCATTTGATGTATTACAAAGCAGTGGCCGGCGATCATACAGCCTCTTATATAACAATCTTTGCCATCACCTCTGTTGAGGCACGTCATAAGTATTGGCCTGAAGGAGCACCTGAAACTAAACCTCTTAAAGATGCTTTCAAGCCACTAGAAGGTCTGGCGAAAGAACTCAGTGCCTACCTGGTAGAAGGATCTTATCTCGAGGTAGGGAAAGGCGGAGCTGCTATTTATGAAAGTAAAGAATGGACAGATTTCATTTATTAAAAATCCATTTTCTCATTAATAATAAAAAATTTATGCGATCAGCTTGTTTCACTCTTGCCCTGATGTTTATCACGTTTGCGATATGCGCACAAAGCAGCGAAAAGGTGCCTGCCGGATTTAAGTCGCTGTTCAATGGAGCAGACTTCACCAACTGGAAACTGCCCGAAGGAGATAATGGCCATTGGAAAATAAAAGATGGCGTGATTGATTACGATGCGGAAAGCGAAGCGCAGGAGAAGGACCTTTGGACCGACAAAGAATACAAAGATTTTATCCTCTATGTCGATTGGAGAATAAAGGAGACACCCTGGAAGAATCAAAATGTGCCGTTGATCCTGCCAAGTGGCCTTCATAAACTTGATGAAAGTGGAAAGCCAATTTCAATGACGGTTCCCGATTCCGATTCAGGTATACTTTTGCGCGGCATTGGTAAATGCCAGGCAAATATCTGGGGCTGGCCGATTGGTTCCGGCGAGGTTTATGGTTATCGGATGGACGAAAAAATGCCTCCTGAAGTGAGACGCGGAGTCACACCAAAAGTAAATGCAGATAAAAACATCGGCGAGTGGAATACCTTTAAAATTACGATGAAAAGCAACCGCATGACGGTCGAGTTAAACGGCATTATCGTCATTGAAAATGCGCTTCTTCCCGAGCTACCCGAAAAAGGACGCATCGGTCTGCAACACCATGGATCCAAAAAGGATGGAGAATGGGTGAGCCCACCCAGTCTCGTTCAGTTCAGGCGGATATATGTGAAAGAGATCTAGACACCAATCATAACTTCGTTACCTATTTCATGAATCAAACTTCACTGTTGTCCTATATCGTCTGGGACGTGAATCCAGAAATTTTTACTATTCCGTTTTTAAATCATCCGGTACGCTGGTATGGATTGTCCTGGGCACTTGGCTTTGTGCTAAGCCAACAAATAATGAATTACATCTATAAAAAAGAATCCAGGCCGCAAACGGAGGTGGACACTTTGGTGATATACATGCTTATAGCAGCAATGGTGGGCGCAAGATTGGGACACGTCCTTTTTTATGACCCGGTAGTATTTCTAAGCAACCCGTTGAGTATACTGTACATCTGGGAAGGTGGACTGGCCAGTCATGGTGCGGGAATAGGTGTCCTCATTGCATTGTATTTCTTTGCCCGGAAGACAAATGTCAAATATCTGTGGATCCTTGATCGGATTGTCATCGTGTCGGCGCTGACAGGAGGATTGATCCGTTTAGGAAATCTCATGAACTCTGAAATGGTTGGCCTTCCGACAACATTACCCTGGGCGTTTATTTTTACCAGCATCGACGATGTCCCACGCCATCCAGCACAGCTTTATGAAGCAATCTATTGCCTGATACTTTTTGCATTTCTTTTCTACATCTGGAAGACGAAGAGAAACGAAATAAAAAACGGTTTTTTCACTGGGTGGTTTTTCATCATCGTGTTCACTCTTCGTTTTATTGATGAATTCTTCAAGATCAACCAGGTATCCTTTGAAGACGGTCTAATGTTTAACATGGGCCAACTGTTAAGTATTCCTTATGTTATAGCTGGTATTTTCATTCTTCTAAGGAAGGAAAAGGTTAGGGTAGGGGTTAATGGTTAATGGTTAATGGGGGAGTGCGTGAGTGAGCGCCTTTGTGCCTCTGCGGTAAAACACACCCACTCCCGCACCCACCAACGTCTTGATCACCTACATGAAGCGCTTCGGACGGGCAAGCATAACCCATAACTTTAACTCTTAACTCCTTACCATAACGACTATTTTTTCTTAAGTTTGTCTCATTCTAAAGGTTTGACCATATAAATTCTTTCGGACACTCTCCGAAAAAAGACGGACTTGAAACAGGCTACTGACCTGCTTTCTTTCTAATCCGTTCATCCTTTCAAAAAAATCGACTATAATTTCATTCGGCAGTAATGCCGTCAACAACTAATTGAAGACAAATGAATAATATATCAAATAAAAATCTGGTCCTGGATTTATATAAGAAAGTCATTAGAGATCGAAACGGCGACTTAATAGATACTTACATAAGCGATGATTACATTCAACATTCACCGTCGATGAAAGATGGTAAGGCCGGACTACGTGACGCTATTGAATATCTCAAAAGGTTGCCGAAGCCCAAGGAGGATAAGTCGCCGATAATCCTTGCTATCGACGATGGCGATTTCGTGATGTTACTGCTGGATCTTTCCTTTATGGGCAAACATTTATCGGTCGCAGACCTTTTTAAGGTTATCGATGGAAAGATCGTTGAGCACTGGGATGCGATTCAGGATCTCACGGGCATCCCGATAACTATCGGGACTATAACTGCTCCCGAGTTCACCGTCACCGAAGAACGAGATCTCCAGGTGAGCGAAAGCAACAAGACGTTAGTCCGTTTGCTTTTTGAAAATTCCGATTTGAACAGAAATGATCTCGATAAGGAATTTTCGGATGCTTTGAGGCAGCGGCAGCCAGTCAAGCTACACCGGATTTTGGCATGCGGCAATGTTGTTGGTGTTCAGTCGGAAGGTGTACGATCGGGTAAGCAGTTTGTCTTTTATGATTTCGTAAGCATCATTGATTCCAGGATCACTCGTCACTGGTCTGTTGAGCAGGAAATCCCGTTAGCATTAGCGCATAACAACAGAATGATTTAGTTTGGGTGAAGGCATGGGAGTGTGAGGGGGTGTGATTTACCGCAGAGACGCAAGGGACGCAAAGTTCCGCAGGGGATTCTCTGCGTAACCCCGCGTTCTTCGCGTCTCTGCGGTGAGATCGCACACCCACACTCACACCCTAACTCATTGCTCATTGCTCATTGCTCATTGCTCATTGTTCATTACTCATTGCCCCCTCACTCATCCTTCAGACATTGTACCGGATTTATCATCGCTGCCTTGATAGCTTGCATTCCTACCGTAAGCCATGCAATGGAAATTGCCAGGAATCCTGCACCGACAAAGTACCACCATAGTAAAGTTATCCGGAAAGCAAAACCGGCAAGCCATTGTTCAGTAATAAAGTAACTTATGGGCAACGCAATGGCTATCGATACAACGACCACCTTGGTAAAATCAGAAGATAAGAGGTAAACAATACCGAGTGAACTAGATCCCAATACTTTTCTTATGCCTATTTCTTTTAAGCGACGTTCCGCTGTAAATGCGGCCAGTCCGAATAGTCCGAGACAAGAAATTACGATCGCCAGCCCGGCGAAATATTTTGATAGTGTCGCGACCCTTTTTTCCGAATTGTATTGTGCTTGATACTCTTCGTCGAGGAATTTGTAATCAAAGGAATAGCCTGGATTGAATCTTTTGTACAACTCCTCCAGCGCACCAACGACACTTCTTTCCTTACCCGGCTCCATCCTTATCATTATCCTCTCTGCTTCTGCGGGGTCCAATTTGAAGAATAAAGGTTTCACTTTCTCATGTAATGATTCAAAATGAAAATTCGTAGTAATCCCAATGATCCTGTAGTCTTTTCCCCAGAGGTTAAATGTTTTTCCTATGGGGTCCGTCAGCCCCATCACTTCGAGGCCGGATTCATTGAAGATGATGCTCGAAGTGTCCTGCGGGAATCCTCGTTGGAACGACCTGCCTTCTTTCATTTGCAAACCCAATGTTTCGATTAGTTCATAGTTGCTATTTACTATTTCAAAAGGAATTATGGCGTTAGGATCTTTTCCTTCCCAATGAAAGTACCCCACCGTTGAATTTTGCGCACCGACAATACTTCTCGCGATTGACGATGCATTGATCACACCCGGAAGTTTCCTCGCTTCGACAAGAAAGGTTTCAAGATTCGTTGTCACCCTGCCCTCTGGTTTGAAATAGACAATGTTCTCTTTATCATAACCCAGATATTTTGTTTGGACGAAGTCAACTTGTTGGTAAACGACTGTGACAGCTACAATAAAGATTATGGAAAGCGCAAACTGAAATATGATCAGTCCTTTCCTCGCAAGTATTTCACTAAGCGTACTGCGCCGACTG
>DATHIE010000250.1:0-6244 GCA_035316905.1 Chryseolinea sp.
TAGTCCTTCTTTTTCTTGCCTCAGCAACAGCGGGACTGGAGCTCGCGATTGCAAGTCATTTGAACAAAGGCATGTCGTTGTCTTTTATCATTACCATTAGTATCGTCGGAGGCGCGATCTTTTGGACGATTGTTTGTTACATCTTTGCAGCTGTCGCCAGCGGCATAGGAGAATGGTTTGGTGGGCAGGCCAGTATTATTTCTGTCGTCAGAGTCATTGCGTATGGTTTGTTCCCTTTCGTAATAGCTTTTGTGTTCACTACCCTGAAAATAATTCTATTCGACATCAATTTGTTTAGAGAAGATTTTAACGTCAACAACTATGCTCCTGAGCTGTCGGCATTTTATGTCATCTGTTCATTGTTGCAGCTTGCGCTGGTGGGCGGTTCGATACTTTTCATTGTAATAGGCATATCTCAGGTGCAGCGGCTACCTATCGGAGTGGCTATGCTGACTCTGATTTTGCCGGCATTGATCCTCGCCGTCGTCGCAGGACTCCTAGCAGTACCGTTTTTGTAATATTAAAAACAGCCTTTGTTCTGGTTACTGGGACTCAACTTCTTACGATACCCTGGCCTGGAACAAAAGGCAGTGCTAAATGGTTACGGAAGGGACACCATGGTTATTTTTGTTTTGCATATTTTTATGGCTGCTCAGACGTTAGATACTCTGAAGAGCACAAATTTCAACTTCGTCAACATACGTCACGAATGAAAAACCCGCAGATCATAACGATAATTATAATATTTCTTATTTCGATGTCGGCTACCTGTAACGCTCAAAACCGCGACAGCCGAACTCGTTCCGCGCAGGCTGCTTACGGTTATCCTGCGGAATTCAAGACCTCGAAAAAGAAAGCAAAAAAACAAAAGAAGGCAGCCAGAAGAAAAGCAAAAGCACCCCTTTACCGGAAAAAGAGTCCGTGGGTTAATTGACATAATTGCCGCCCGGATATCGTCGTCCACCCCAACGGCTTCGACTACACGTATTTCCAAAGGTCCGAAGCCTTTTATTCCCCATCCGGTCTACCTTTTTTGAAACCGGTAAAAATATCGGAATTGCTTAAAGCTGCACATATTCTTAAATTTCAACCTGGAACGAAGCGTGTATTTTATGAAACGAGGAATATGAAGAGATTGAGTCGAGTTGCTATCATCGTATTGCCAGCTTTTGGGATTTTGGGTCTGAGCGGCGGCTGCGAACTGAAAGAAGATGACGTTGACCCTGGTCCGATTTCGCAGGTATCGTTGTTTCACACCTCCCCGAATGCGCCGAACCTCGACATTATTGTTGATGATGTAAGAATAAATAATGTGCCGTTCGAGTACGGAAAAACTACCGAGTACGTGCGATTTTCATCGGGCATTAGAAATCTGAAATTGAGGCCCTATGGAGGAGGAACAATATTCATTGATACAACTATTACGCTGGAGCCGGATAAGGCTTTTTCGCTCTTTGTAATAGACGATTTCGACAAAGCTTCTGTCATGCTGCTGTTCGATGATCCTGATGTTCCCGCGGCGGGTAATGCACGAATCCGATTCATCAACCTTTCACCAGACAGCGAAGCCCTTCAGCTTAGAATCAAAGACGTAGCGCTTGCGCTTACAGTAGGTCAGTCCTTTACCGACGCCTCGCAATTTATGGACCTCGAAGCAAAGACATACGATTTTGAGATCACAAGCGCAGGAACAAAAGTCCTTGAACTCCCCGGTTCAGTATTGCAAGATGGATGGTTTTACACCATTTATGTAATTGGCTATGTGACTCCGCCAACGGGTAACACCAATGTACTTAGCGCGCAGGTGTTTATCAATTAGTGGGGTGAACGATACCTTTCAGTTTATCTGCTCTTAAAGTTATTGTTTGACGACTTTGGAAAAGTATATAGTCTTGCGTGTGCTAATCTTCATGATGTACGTTCCGTTTCTTAATGACGAAAGATCAATATCCAACTCTTTCTGCTCACCAACTCTTTGATGATATACACTCTGCCCAACCATATCCATAATTTCTACTGAAAAATCTTCCATTACCTGCCCACTAAAGGTAACATGAACTGTATTACCAGCTGGATTGGGGTATACAAACATGGAATTTGACTCGAATGGCATAACTGAGATACCGGTTATATTTACTGTTTTGCCAAGTGACATTTCGCTAACGCAGTTATCAATACTTACCTGAACGGTATATGTTCCTGTGGAAGAAACGTTGAGCGTCTGATTAGTTTCTCCAGGCATTATAACACCATCTTTAAACCATTGATTGCCTACAGTGCTACTGGAAAATAATACATCTGCGAAAGATGCAGTGATCTCCGGCATTGGTTCCGGCTCACAGATTGCGAGAAGGTCGCCGGCCATACTTCCTCCCGTCGAATGGTCGAGGTCGATCAGTTTGGTAAATCCTGTTCCGTCATAATTTATTTTAAAAATTGTACCCATGTCATTTGCGCCACCTGCATAGGTTGCGCCATACAACACGCCCTTATAAGGAGTCAAAGCTGAGTATGTGCGAGATCCGTCTGTTCCATCGAAATCATGAAGTTTTAAATAGCCGGAGCCGTCATGATTGATCCTGAAAATAAAGCCTTTGTTGTTTACACCACCAACGGTAGCAGTACCATACAGGGCATTATTGATTGAGACCAAATTGGCATGACATTGTTCGCCTGGTGTGAAGTTGTGTAATTTTGTAAAACCAGTGCCATCTGTGTTAAGCTTGAAAATGATTCCTCCATTGACGGTCGTGCCATATAGTCGTCCATCCTTACCCTGTACAAGCCCTGCAATGGGTGACGTGCCGTCGACAGCTGTGAAATGATGTATTACTTCGTAACCAGTTCCATCACGCTTTAATCTATATACAACCCCAGCGTTACTTGTCCCGCCGTATGAACATGTTCCATATAATAATCCGTCGAACGCCAACAACAAATTTCCTTCCGGAGCATCTCCTGTGCCGTTAACAAAGTCATGAAGTTTCAGGTACGATGAGCCATCCGACTTTGCCTTAAATAAGACGCCTGCTCCAAATGAACCCCCAAAACGGGCGGCTCCATACCAATATCCATCCTTATCTTGAATGAGGGAAGTAGTCAATGGTCCCGGAACAATTTCATTGAAATCAAAAAAGCTTGAGTTGTCGGGTTCCGTTTTGTCATAACGAAGAAATGATATTCTCATACCCGCGCCAGGATGCGAGACCATTGCATATAAATGATCGGCTAAACCTTGTGTCAGCCCTTCATTTGTATAATAGTTACGAGTATCAGGAGCACCAAAGGAAAAAGGTTGGAAGAATCCGCTGCCGTCGTTGTGCATCTGAAAAACAAATCCTTTCTGATACGACCCATCATAAGTATTAAAGCCTGTGAGGTCACCGTTTGTATCCTGGATTAACCTTGATCTGCCCCCCGGTTGAGTTGTTATGAGATCCTTTAATACCGTATATGAAGTACCATTGGTGTTTATCCTGAATACAACTCCACCATCATGTATACCTCCCTGATCCGTTGACCCGTAGAACTTTCCATCTGCGCCCACCAACAATCCGCTTGCAAGATTACGTCCATTGAGTGCGCCGAAATCAAATAGGTTGGTGAATCCTGCGCCGTCGGTATCGATCTTGAAGATCATTCCCCCATCATATTGCCCGCCTCCTTGAGTCGTTCCGTACAGTTTTCCGTCTGGCAATTGTATCAGCCCACTATTTGGTGTTACGCCGAAACTTCCTGTCTGAGGAAAACTATAAAGCGTAACAAATCCAGCACCATTCGTGGCTACGCTAAACAACGTGCGACCTGTGCACCCATATATTTTTCCATCGTTACCCATGATAATATCGACTGGAGGAAAATTTGCACTAGTTCCAAAGTCGAGGATCTTTGCGTATCCACTTCCGTCCGTATTTATTTTGTAAAGCGTGCCAAACGGACTTGATGTTAAGTTTGAATAATTTGTTCCATACAACTTCCCGTCAGATCCAAAGATCAAAGTAGCCTGACTCGCGGGATGTGCAGTCGGCCCGGTAAACTCGAACAATTTTTTATAACCTGTACCGTCAGTACTGATCTTATAAAGTACACCAGCGTTGTTAATTCCTCCGAGCCTGGTTGTGCCATAAAGAGTTTTTCCATCAGGGCCAATAGTGAGACCGCCATCGGAGATGCCATCCTCACTGCTATCAGTATTCGAAAAGTCATGCACCTGAATGTAATCGGTTCCGTCGGGCCTTATCTTGAAAATTCCGCCCACGTCATTTCTATTTCCGCCTCCGGCAGTTACACCGTAGAGGTAGCCATCGGGTCCTTGAATAATTACCGGCTTCGGATATGTTTGGCGCTTGCCAAAGTTAATTTCTGCTTTTGGGTCACTACCATCATCGTTAAAACTGATGAGCGCGCCACCGTTGAGTGTACCCCCACTTCGTGTAATGGCATACAACTTTTGTTGAGCGCGCAGTGGTACTGCACACAATAGTAGAATTGGTAGTAGTAATCGCATCAAAAAATATAGGTTAGCAGGTCCTCAGTCAAATTTGTTGGTCAGGTGCTGCATTTGAAGAGAGGGATGCAACGGTTATTTCTTCAACGGTTCTTGGCAACAAACCTATGCAAAGTCGCGCAAATCGACAAATTTCAGATGGTCACTAAAAAGCTACACGGAAAATCAATGCGAATGCTTGACAAATATTTTATTTAAACATTTCGCATCACTCCCCTCTCCCAACGTCGATACACCACCAGCCATATTGCTCACGTTCTTAAACCCATGCGTCGACAAAAAATAACTTGCCCGTGGACTGCGGTGACTATGACTACAGTAAACAAGAACTTCCTGATTCTTATACTTTGAAAGTTCACCAACCCTTCCTTCGAGTTCGTCAATGTTGATGTTGAGGGCATTTTTGAAATGTCCAAAGCTCGGAACGTGTGTAGCGGTACCGTCGAATTCGCCGGGACTGCGTACATCGAGAAGAACCGCTTTTGGATTTGCGGCAAGCCGCGCACAAAGCTGCTCGAATGTAAGGTCAGAGAACCTAATGGTTGACTTGTCTACGAAAGGCATGTTGCAATGCTCACATGTACCGGGCTTGTCGTGAATTTCCTTATCGCAGTCGTGACCGCAGGGGCTGCAGACGTATTCCTTTTTCTGAAGCGGCATGAAGTTGATGGTTCCTAGCGCGATAACTATAAGCAAAAGGTATTTCATGTTGAAATGTTAATTGGGGTATTAAAACTATTAAAGATTCTATCCGAAGTAAAGACGTAGCGTCTGGTGTTTTAGTTTTATCGGTGTCTTCGAAATCAACGCAGATAGTTTTGAAGCCAGGTGTCCAGGCTTTTTTAGGGACACTTTTGGTCGTCCCGTGGCCTGATCGTAACCAATCGGCAATTGCAGAACAATCGACTTTAAACAGTAACTTGAGGGGTGAAAAGAAGCGGGGTGGGACGAAAGTCGTTAGGAACTAAGTGGTTACACGCTCAGAGTCTGTAATGAGGCAAGAAATATGATGTCATGCAGGTCAGGAATATACTTTTGCTAGCTTCAAAAGTACTAGGGAAAGCGATCGTCGGCCTGTTGGCAGTTCTGTTAATCGTACTCCTTATTATACACATCCCTGCGGTGCAGCACAGCCTGACACCGTCGGTATCGGACTATTTATCATCCAAGGTTAAAAGTAAGGTCGAAATTGAAACAATCTGGTTCTCAATATTCGGCGATGTATCCATCACGGGTCTGAAAGTCTGGGATCCAAATTCGGCCGATATCTTCACGTCTGGAGATGTCGAGGTAACTACGAGCATATTTAAACTGATACGCGGCAACCTTGTCTTCGATGAGATCCGCATCTCGGGCGTAAGTGGCAAGCTGCTCCAAAACGAAAAAGGACTGAATATTCAATTCATCATCGATGCGTTTCAAGGGCCTCCATCTCCAACAACATCGACAAGTGCTGGTAGTGTAAATCTTCGATTCAAACAGGTCATACTTGACGACATCACATTTGAATTTACTTCCGCAACGAACGGAACGAGCGTTTCAACGAAGGTGGGAAAATTCAATGCGCAGGATATTGAAATATCCATCAACCCAAATAAAATTAGCGCCAGCAATATTCAACTGGAGAATTCTATAACCAGAATCTCTTATAGAGTATCCCAGGATACATCATCCACAACTATCAACACCGACCCTCGCTCATTGTTCGACACTGATTTCGGCAGCGGTTTCGATTTT
>DATHIE010000251.1:0-8833 GCA_035316905.1 Chryseolinea sp.
TTACAGGTATCGATGTTGCCAATAAAGAGTACTTTGCTGATTGGGGTCAATACCACATGTTAGATTCCGCAGGTGCCGAGTTCGATATGCACAATCCTTACTACGGAACTCCTGTAAATGGTTATCCGCAATTCGATTACTCCACTCCCCTTGAAGAAAGAGCGCAGGCAGCTGGCGGTTTGATGGATCAGCGTTACACAGGTGTATACTTGCAGGACGAGCTTGGATTAATGGACAATCGGATCCGGCTTACACTTGCCGGCCGATATACCTATGTAAAGCAGGCTGAATGGGGCGGTGAACCAATGGAAGCTAAACACTTCACTCCTCGCGTCGGACTTAGTGTTTCGGTTAACAAACAGGCATCAGCCTATGCGTTGTATGACCAGGCCTTTATTCCACAGGCTGGCAGACTTTAAAACGGAAATGATGTACAGCCACTCACGGGAAACAATATGGAAGTTGGGGTCAAACGCGATTGGGCTGGTGGTAAGTGGAACAGCACGCTGTCGTTGTACCGTATACTTAAGAACAATGAGCTGACGGCAGATCCTAATAGTCCCCCGGCGTCAGGGCTTAGCATCGAACTGGGACAAAAACGCTCGCAGGGTATCGAGTTCGATGTAAGGGGCAGAATTACAAATGGCCTCAATCTCATTGCAAATTACGCATACACCGATTCGAGGGTAGTAGAAGTCGCTGATGGAATCACTGATATCGAAGAAGGTGACATCGTACCGGGCTTCGCAAAACACACCGTAAACAGCTGGCTGAATTACAAGATCCAGAATGGCGCGCTGAAAGGAGTCGGAGCCTCACTCGGCTTTACGTATCTCGCAGGAAGAGAGACCTACTGGGATCCTTCACCAGATCCAAGCGGCATTCTGCCAGACTATTTCAAGCTTGACGCCGGCTTGTTCTGGGAAAAGGACAACCTGAGAATCACAGCCAATGTATTTAACGTACTCGATAAATATCTCTACAGCGGATCCTATTACGCGTGGTTGAATGCTTACTACTGGCAAACCGACGCTCCGAGAAATCTGAGGCTCAGCATAAGTTACAATTTCTAATCACTGGGAGCTGTGACGATAAAAAAAGCAATTGTAAAAATTCACCTCTGGCTTGGACTCACGTCCGGGCTAGTGGTTTTTATTGTTTCCATAACTGGTTGTCTCTATGCCTTTCAGGCAGAACTACAGGAGTTAACGCAACCCTTCCGCCGCGTTGATAAACAAGATCTACCTCTCCTGCCTCCGTCAGAACTTGAAGCAATTGCCATTAATGAGTTGCCTGGAAAAAAAATACATTCCGCTATTTATGAAAAAGGTGGTGACAGGGCTGCCGTTGTGAGCTTTTATGACTTTGATCCATTGTATTATTACCTGGTTTACATAAATCCTTACGACGGACGTGTATTGAAAGTCAAGAACATGTCGCACGATTTTTTTTATCAGGTGTTGCAAGGTCATTTTTACCTTTGGCTGCCAGCGACAATCGGACAGCCAGTAGTGGCAACATCTACGCTTGTTTTCGTTATCATGTTGATCACTGGCCTTGTTTTGTGGTGGCCAAAGAAAAACAAGGCAAAACAACGCTTCACTATTAAGTGGAGTGCAAAATGGCGACGAAAAAACTATGACCTTCACAATGTATTGGGATTTTATACTACATGGATTGCCTTGATCCTTGCCCTTACCGGACTGGTTTGGGGCTTTGAATGGTTCGCCAATTCCGTATATCAACTTGCGGGCGGCGACAAAATCCTTTATGAGGAACAGTCATCCTTCAAGGTTTCTGATGACGTTGTTGAAAAACCTCTTGACAAGCTTTGGATAAAATTGAAGAATGAAAATCCAAATGTTGATATCCTCGAAGTGCATTTTCCGACAAGCGATACCACCAGCCTTGCAGTGACTATCAATCCCGACCGTAAAACATACTGGAAGGCAGATTATCGTTTCTTTGATCAATATACACTGGAGGAAATCCCTTCAAATCAGATTTATGGAAAGTTCAGCGAAGCTTCCGCTGCAGATAAGCTCATCCGCATGAACTATGATATACATACAGGTGCACTCCTTGGTTTGCCCGGAAAGATTCTGGCATTCTTCGCCAGTCTTATCTGCGCTTCCCTGCCCGTAACTGGCTTTTGCATCTGGTACGGACGTAAATACAAAAAGACGGAAAAGAGAAAATCCACACTACCGGTCACCCAACACAGTCAAAAGGTTGAAACTGCGGAGATTAACAATTAAAAGTCCGTCACATTAAACTATCCTTTATGAAGGAAAGGAATCCATCCCTGTATTTGTCGCTTATTGAAAGCCTTTGATCCAGAATAAACACATGATTGTCTTCAATCTTTTTGATATGATGCGTATTCACGATAAAGGAATGATGGATCCTTTTAAAGCCTGGTTCGAGCACTGCTTCAAGCTCCTTCATCTTTTTATAGACAATGTGGTTTTCTTTTCCAAGCCTGAACATCACATAGTCCTTTAGCCCCTCGATATAATAAATATCTGATGGGCTTATCCTGATCATAGCCTTTCCGGATTTGATAAAAAAGTTTCCTTTTCCATTGCCTGGATGATGGCTACTCTGACTGAAGTGTTGCGCCGCTTTTTCCACTGATCTTACGAAACGTTCAAATGTGATCGGCTTGAGCAAATAATCCAACGCGTTCACAGCATAACTTTCTACCGCATACGAGGAATAAGCTGTCGTAAAAATGACCTTTTGATCAGGCGAAAGTATTTGGGCCAGCTGCATCCCCGACAGCTTTGGAAGATTTATATCCAAAAATATGAGATCGACTGTATTGTCCTGTAAATACGCAAGTGCTTCAATTGCCGTGAGGCACTTTTTCTTAAGATTGAGATATGCAACCTGGCCAATATACTCTTCCATTAAATTACCGGCGTACGGTTCATCATCAACGACAACACAGGAAATGGTCTTCATAAGGGAATAGATAATTGAGCGATGTAATGATCCACTTGCTGAGTTGTTGTCAATGTGAAATTATCTTCATAAAGAAGCGTTAACCTTTTCCGAAGATTCGCGAGGCCGGTTCCAGGATTACCATGCCCGTTATTGTGATGGATCAGATTTCGCACTGTAAACGTCAGTTCGTTCTTGTTTACTTCTACGCCAATTTGGACTTCATTGTTTTCCTTCACCTTGTCGACGCCGTGTTTGAATGCATTTTCAACTAATGGGATGAATACTATCGGTGGAATTAACTGTTCACCAACGTCACCGGCATAGGTCCATTGGATCTTGAGATTATGCGGCAAACGGATGCGTTCGACCTCGATGTAGTCCTTGATGAAATCGAGTTCTGCCTGGACCGATACCCATTCCTTTGTCGCTTCCTCCACAAAATAGCGCATGATATCTGATAATCGCGCAATACTTTCGGGAGCTAAATCCGACTTCATGTAAGCAAGATAGTAGATGTTATTTAGTGCATTGAACAGAAAATGTGGTTGTACTTGTGACTTCAGCAAATTTAATTCAGCTGCAACCTGTTGGTTCTTTCGTTCCTGTTCCCGATGCAACAAACTAAAATGATCAAGGGATATCCGCAGCAAGGCGCCGAAAAGAAACGCAAAGATTATTGTGGCCGCCGAAAATGAGAAATGCTCACTTTGAAAATTGAAAAACCATTTATATTCCATCAGACCAAAAAAAATCCAATTCTCCAACCACATCCGGATTGCAGTAACTGCCGCCATGAAAAGGATTGCATAAACGAAGTATTGAAACTTGTTTTTTCTGAAGTAACGTGGAATGAGAAAATGGCTGTTGCCGTAAACCGTCAGAAGATAAATGGTGCTTACGATGACGCTGTACACGATGGTCATCGCGAGGCTTTCAAACTTGTAGTAACAATAGAAAAAGACCACAAGGTAAGTAAGCACCCAAAGCAGGAACTGTATCGTCCTGAAATTCAACTTAGCCATCTGACCTACGGAATTCACTTAAGTAGAGCGTTAAGGTACAAAAAAGACCGTCAGGCGAAATCGCCTTTACTTAGGCCCAGCTTCCCAATTCCCTATTGCCCTATTGCCCAATATGCACCCTGGCCTTGAGAACCTACAACCCCTTCGACAAATCGGGTGGATTTTTATACAGTTCCGCGTTTACAAAATCTGAAGGCGAATTAACAACTAATTAACAACGAAGGTCACAACCCCTTCTCAACCTTTGCGTACGGAATATTATACCTAAATTAAACGGCATGCTACGACTTCATTTCCTTCTTGCCTGGCGAAACATTCTCAAGCGTCGGTTCTATTCTTCTATCGAAATCATTGGGCTTGCCGTTGGCTTAAGCTGCTTTTTTATAGTCCTCTTATACATAAAAAAGGAGATCAGCTATGAAACGACGTTCACCGATCATAAGAACATTTATCGTGTACTAAACCTCGAACAGGGTTCAGGGAATCGTTACTCAGGCGGAGCATCGGCCATTGGATTCCACGCGAAAACAGATATCCCTCAGGTGGAGGATGTCGTTCGCGTTTTCTTTCCCTATAGAATGTTCACCACGTCAGCGCTAGTCCAATACGAGGACATGCGATTCTTTGAAGACAACATCCTGGAAGCGGACTCAAATTTCTTTAACCTGTTTGACTTTAAGTTTATCGAGGGAGATCGTCGCACTGCATTGCAACACTCAAACTCCATCGTGCTTAGCGAAAAAGCGGCCAGAAAGATTTTCGGAGATGAAAGCGCACTCGGCAAACTAATCCGTATCGACGACGATCGTGCGCTGCTCGTGACAGGCGTTGCGGAGGTTCCGGATAACACACACTTGAACTTTGACTTTTTGCGCCCCGCGCATCAGGACCCGGCTCAACTCTATGTCTGGGAACAAACACTTGCATTCACTTACTTAAAAATAAAAACTGGCAGCGACCTCGAGTCAGTTCAAAAACAGATTTATGATATTGTTCTTAAGTTTTCAACACAGAACAACGCTGAATACCTGAAAAGTTATTTTCATCAACTCCAACCACTTAAGGACATCCATACTACGATAATCCAATGGGACATTACGCAGGGTGTATCAACGAAACAACTGTGGGCCATTTTTGCAATCGCCGTTTTTATTTTGGTATTGGCTATTGTCAACTTCGTTAATCTTGCGACAGCGAGAAGCGCCGAACGAATTCGGGAAACGGGGATCAACAAGATATTGGGTGCTACTCAAAGAAGATTGACCATCCAGTTCTTTACGGAGTTCATCGTTGTGACTGCGATGGCGGGTCTGATAGCTTTGGTTCTGTTATCAGCCTTTATCGGTCCCTTCAACTCGCTTATGAACACAACCATAAGGATCTCTGAATTCATGAATGGTGATACTCTCCCTTTGTTTATGTTCGTGTTACTTTTTACCGCGGTCGCCTCCGGTATCTATCCTGCTTACCGCCTTTCAACATTCAAGCCGGTCCAGGTGGTAAAGCGAAGCAGCAGCATTGGTGACCAGCCGCTATTGCGCGAGGTACTGGTAGTCTTCCAGTTTGTGATTTCTATCGGATTACTGAGCGGCACTTTGATTGTTCAGCGCCAGATCAAATTCATGCAGGAAGCCGATCTTGGTTTCGACAAAGAGCAGATCTTTATATTACGCTTGCGGTCATCGGATCGTAACAGTTTTGAGCAGTTGAAGAACGAACTCATGAGAAACTCACAGATCGTGAAGATTGGAGGCGCATCCGCACTGTTGGGTGGAGAGCCAGGTTCGGAGACCTTTCATCCGGACCATATGCCCGACCCGACACCCGAAACATTCGCAAAGAATATCGCTGTCGATGAGGATTTTCTTGAACTCATTGACGTGTCCTTGGTCGCGGGAAGAAATTTCCAGAAGGAAAATCCCAACGATTATTCAACAGCCTATATCATCAATGAGACGGCAGTGAAACAGTTTCAGCTTACTGATCCGGTGGGAGCCAATTTCCGGAGAAGCGGTCAAACAAGGGGAAAAGTTATTGGCGTGATGAAAGACTTTCACTTCGCCAAGATGACTGATCGTATTAACCCAATGGTGTTTTTCATGGACAGTGTACGCTCGAATCGATATATGCTCATAAAGATTGGTGGAGATATTTCCTCCGGAGTAGACGAAATACAACAAACCTGGGCGCGGGTAATTCCAGAGTTGCCAATGGAAGGGTTTTTTCAGGATGTTTATTTTGATTCCCTCTACAGACAAGAGCAGCAGGTTGCAAGGATTACCACCTGGTTTTCGGCTTTAGCAATTTTGCTAGCTAGCCTCGGCTTACTTGGAATATCTTCCTTTGTCATTCTCAAGCGTACAAAGGAGATGGGTATTCGAAAGGTCGTTGGTGCAAGCGTCCCAGATATTCTCATTTTATTGTCTGGCAATCTAATTCGCTTGATAGCCATTGCTTTCCTCATCAGCGTGCCCCTTACGGTATACCTCCTTCATGAATGGCTCCAGGATTTTGTGGTACGGATCAGTATCACGCCATCTTTCTTTGTTGTCGCGGGAGTACTCACATTATTAGTCGCGCTCGTCACCATTGGTTATCAATCGGCTAGGGCGGCACTGGCGAATCCTGTCGACGCCATAAAAGGGGAATAGGGCCTTGAAGGTATAGGGTATAGGGTATAGGGTATAGGGTATAAGGTATAAGGGTATAAGAGAATCAAGTAACCCTATCCCTATCCTATAGCTTATACCTCAATCGGGCTATTCAGAACCACGTAGAAAGTATTCCATTGACCAGACTTCTCCATTGAACTCTAGCCACTCCCGGTATTGCGCCGACCGTTAAATCCGGTCGATCGGAATCTTGCTCAAACGACGGGTACGACCTGGAAGATCCGTCTTCGTCGTTCTTTCCGTAAACGGCAACAGTGATATTAAGTCCTTGTCGCATTACTTTGAATGTATTTGAGGGGCGAATTGGTTCTTCACCGCCCACTAGTGGACTACAAGTCGGCCTTGTGCGCATCGTCAACACCTCACGTGGACCGGAAGGGTCACACTGAATAAACACCCTCTCCACCTTTACCCATTCGCCATCTCCATTGTCGTTGTTAACGACAAAGTAGTCGTTCTCGCGAACCTGGCGATCTACCTGAAATCCGTTGTGATCCGTTAATTGTAATTCTGATAACAGTGAGCACGGCAAAGTATGCCATTTTTTTACGTTCAGCAGTCGGCGTGTAGCCTTGCCAAAAAGTTCGTTAGCATGTTCGGTCGACAGGGCCACAATGCTAGATTCAACATTAAGAACATTGGCAGCGCGTTGCTGGAGTATCTCGGTTTCCATCGGGTATCGGTTTTGGCTAAAACTATCCAAAAAGCAGGCCGGCCTTCGAATTCGATTTCGGTGGTATTATTCTTTCAAAGTGTGGATAATTTTCCACAGTATAAAAAAATCGCCGTGTTCGGTTGCTACATTCAGTCGACAGATTGCTGTTGCAAAATCGAGCCGTATGTGGAATTTCGCGCTTCGTCTAAAAAAACAACCTCGCCGGGGTGACGGAATAATATTTGCCTTAATCTTGCAATAGCAGACAGTATGGAAAAGCATTTAAGGATCCTCGTCCTTGAGGACATGGAAGATGACCACGATTTGATTGAATACATATTAACAGAAGCGAATCTGAACTTCACCACCAAAAGAGTGGACAGCCGGGAGCAGTTCGTTTCAGCCCTTAAAAAAGATCACGTAGACGTTATACTTTCAGACCATTCGTTGCCGCAGTTCAATTCAGATGAAGCCCTCGGCATATATCGTGAATCCGGCCTAAAGATCCCATTTATCCTGGTGACGGGCGCCGTGTCCGATGAGTTCGCCGTTAATTCTCTTAAGCAGGGCGCGGATGACTATGTATTGAAATCCAACCTGACGCGATTGCCGGCGGCGATAGTCAATGCAGTCAAACAAAGGGAGGCGGAAGCTGAAAAGGTACTGGCAAATGAAGCCATGCGGAAGCAGTATGAGGAGTTAATGAAAATAAACAAAGAGCTCGACAGTTTTGTGTACAGTGTTTCACACAATCTTCGCGCGCCCCTGAGATCAGTTCTTGGGCTCATCAACGTCGCACGAATGGAAGATGAAAAAAGAGGAACCACTACTAACGAGTATTTTACCATGATAGAATCCAGCATGCATAAGCTGGACGACACACTAAAGGAGATACTCGACTATTCACGCAATTCGCGACAGGAACTTTCCGTGGAGTTAATAGACTTCCAATCGTTGCTTGATGATAATCTCGAAAAGATGCAATTTATGCCAGGGTCGTCGAGCATTAATAAGGAGATCAACATCAACGAATATTCGCCTTTTTATTCCGACAAATACAGGATCTCCGTGATCTTCAACAATCTCATTTCCAACGCGATCAAATACTACGACCCGCACAAGGAATGTCCATCATTGCGAATTGCAATCGACATTTCGGAAGAACGGGCACATATGGTGTTCCAGGACAATGGAATTGGCATTGACAAACAATATCTGAACAAGGTATTTAACATGTTCTTTCGCGCAACCCAAAGCAGTGAAGGCGCGGGGTTAGGATTGTATATCGTACAAGAGGCGGTCGAAAAATTGAAAGGCACTGTCGTTATCGAATCAGAACTAAGAAAAGGAACCACCTTTATTATTGACATCCCCAACACGATGCCAAATAAATAAGGAAACGCGCGTTCATCAAAAAATAACGGATGCAACTCATGCCCTGTTTTCCCGGGTTGGGGAGAATTATCCACGCCTTCCGGCACAAATTGACTAATCTTACTTATCTTTAGAGAGTTCATCTACCTGTCGTTTAAGAC
>DATHIE010000252.1:0-8325 GCA_035316905.1 Chryseolinea sp.
TCAGCAGCAAGCTTGCTTTCACCATAAAAATTTACCGGTCCTGGCTCAGCGGTTTCGTCCAACAGCTCGCGGGTGCCATCAAATATGAAGTCAGTTGACACGTGAAGCAGATGCACATTGCTCCTGGCACTCGCTGCGATAAGGTTTTCCACCGAGGTAACGTTATTTTTCCAGCAAGAGTCATGATCAAGTTCACAATGGTCCACCTGCGTCATTGCTGCGGTGTTGATGATGACGTCGGGAGTTGTGCGTGCAATGATATCGTTGACAGCATTAGCATCTGTAACATCCAGGTGAAAGAACCTGCCACGTTGTATAGGCAAGGCGGAATCGCTCTTAGCGGTGGCAATTAGTTCGATCGATGGGTCCGATTGTAAACGTTCGGTTAGCTTTTGGCCTAACAATCCGTTTGATCCTGTAACAAGTATTTTCATGAAGCAGCCTGCGTAACTCTTATTCGTATTTATAACCGTACAACTCTTCAATTTTTTTCTTCGGCAGTTCTTCGACGATCACTGTCATTGGAATGTCTTCCAATGGGCGTTCTCCCCCGGGTCCTTTTTGAACTGCAGCGATCTTGTCAACGACTTCCATCCCTTTGATAACTTTTCCGAAGACAGTATATCCGCCATCGAGATCGGGGGTGCCGCCTACCGTTGTATAGGCCTTTAATCGTTCAGGGGATACCTCCTTGCTAGCGTTCATGCCCGTTGCTTTCTCGACTCGAGGCCTGATTTTCAAAAGGTAGTCCTGGTAGGTTTTCATATCACCGGATTGAAGTAACGCTACCAGCGAGTCGGATAGGGGGCGGTTTGCATCATTTTGGAAAAATTGTCGCAAGGCCAATTGATACTTTTCGGGGTCCAGTTTTAATTCAGCTTCTGTCACAACCCTGCCCTGAACAACATAAAACTGGCTTCCGTTGGAGGCTTTCATCGGGTTTTGCTGGTCCCCTATTCTTGCAGCCGAAAGCGCACCTCGTTCGTGAATGAGTTTTGGATTGAACTCAGCATCTATTGTGTAACCGGGTCCACCGCGACCCAACGGCTGGCCTGGTAGCGCTGACTTTGAATCTGGGTCTCCCCCCTGGATCATAAATCCTTCGATAACCCTGTGGAACAACGTGCTGTCAAAAAAATGCTCACGGGCAAGCTTGATAAAATTTTCCTTATGCTTTGGTGTCTCATCGTAAAGAATGGCCACCATGTTGCCGTGGCTGGTCTTTATCGTGACGATATAGTCTTTTTGCTGGGCGCAACCGCTGATAATGATGAACCAAAGTGAAAAGGACGCTATGGAAAATAACCTTCTCATAAATTCCGTTATTTTCTCATCTTTCATTGCTCATAGTCATATCCATAAAGCTTCTCGATACTTTTCTTCGGCAACTCTTCAACTGTTATCGTCATACGAATATCATCCAGGGGTCTATCATTAGGTCCTGTTGGTAACACCGCTATCATGTCGACGACGTCAATCCCCTTAATAACTTTTCCAAATATGGTGTAATCACCATCTAGGTCCGGTATGCCACTTGCCTCAACAATATAAAACTGGCTTCCGCTGGAAGCTTTTTTGGGATTTTCCGAATCACCTAATCGGGCCGCGGCAAGCGCTCCGCGTTCATGAGAAAATTTCGGGTTGAATTCGGCATCAATAGTATAACCGGGACCACCTTTGCCCAAAGGCTGTCCGGCTGTCGCTGATTTTGATTCGGGATCTCCACCTTGAATTATAACACCTTGGATAACACGATGAAACAAAGTGCTGTCAAAAAAATGTTCGTTGGCCAGCTTGATAAAATTTTGTTTATGCTTTGGAGTTTCATCATAAAGGATCGCAACGATTTCACCCTTCGGTGTTTTGATGGTGACCACGTGATCATTCCCTTCCGGACCGCAGCTGCATGCGATAATGGAACAAATTGAAATGAAAAGAATTGGAACAAGTTTCATTAGAAAGAATAATTAGCGATTAGAGACTTCCTGTTTTTCCCCCTGCCGAATGTCATTCAAAATTTCCGAACCACCGTTCCTGAGAACCTCGAGTGCTACAGCTTCCCCAAGTTCCTTAACATCTTCGGGTGAGGCGGAATGTTTGGCTTTTACAATTCTTTGTCCATCCAGCGATATTATTCCTCCTTTTAATGTTACCATGGGCCCCTCATAATGAGCATAGCCAAAAGCCGGTATGGAGCATCCGCCGTGGAGTGTCCGTAAAAATGCTCTTTCGGCCCGCACGCAAACTTCAGTCTCTACATGATTTACCCACCGCGATATGATCTCCTTCTTTTGAAAGCTCAACTTCTTATGACATTCGATAGCGATGCTACCCTGACCCACGGCCGGAACAAAATAGCTGGTTTCGATTTTCTCCACGATCAAATGATCATATCCCATACGTCGGACGCCGGCGTATGCCAGGAGAAGAGCATCATACTCGCCGGATTGAAGTTTGTTAAATCTTGTTTGCAGGTTTCCGCGGATCGTTGCTGCCTCGATGTGGGGATAAAAATGTTTTAGAAAAGCGACTCTACGCGTAGCAGAGGTCCCGACTTTCAATCTATCCGTGGCGAGGTTGATATTTTTTTTCAAGCTGACAAAAACGTCGTTTACCTGTTCACGTTCGGTAAATGCCACCAGTTCCAGTTCATCAGGTATTTCGGAAGAAAGATCCTTCGCACTATGGACGGCGATATCGATACTATTGTCAAGAAGTTTGGCCTCTATCTCCTCTGTAAAAACGCCTTTGCTTCCGATCTTGGAGATGGTCACGTCAAGGATTTTATCGCCACGGGTTTCAATGGGTACTATTTCGGTTTGGTAGCCGGAAGGTTTTATCAGGCCTGCGACGTATTCGGCCTGCCAGATGGCAAGCTTGCTTCCTCGGGTTCCGATACGAATGATCTTGTTCATAGGCTAAGGGTTGATCGTCCTGGACAATTTTAACGACACATCCAGAAAGATCATCTTTGCGCTTCCGTTGCGTTCGAGATGATAGCTGGCATCGTTCATCAAAGTATATGTTTTTTCTATTTTTTCAAGATCCATGACTTTGCTGAAATCCTGAATAAATTTCAATTCTTCACCGCGTGAACGGTTCATAGTTGGGCCCGATACCTTAAGCAAAGCCTCGCGCATCATGTTAATACCGTAGGCCATCAAATTTTTCTGGCTCAACTTATCAAGAGCATGATATTCTTCGGCCATAGTCACTAGTGCGCCGTAACTTTTACGGAAACAGGCACGCATCCACTCTGTAAATCGCTGGGAATTATTGTCTTCTTCTGAATCGATAAATTTTATGGCGTAATTGATGTTACCTTCCGCAAGGTGGGCTATCCTGGAAGCTCTGCCGGGTTCTGTCGCATATCGCTCGATCAGCGTCTGTTCAACTTCGTCATCCCTCAAAAGAGGAATTGTTACTATCTGCGTACGAGATATTATTGTCGGCAAAAGTTTATCGGCCGCGTTGGTCACAAGTATAAAGAACGTATGCGGCGCAGGCTCCTCCAGAATTTTCAAGATACCATTTGCAGCGGACGGATGCATAAGCTCCGGCTGCCATATGATCATCACTTTGTATCTGCTCTCAAACGGCTTTAAAGATAAGGTCTTAATGATCTCTCGGCTTTCTTCACGCGAGATCAACGCCTGTTTATCCTCACCACCGTAATAATTAGTCCAGTCATCGAGATTGCCAAATGGTTGTTCTGTCAGAAAAGATCTCCAGGACTTCATGATCTCTGCTTTGAATCGCTCCTCGTCTTTATCTCCCTTCACGTTGCTCAAAGGAAACACAAAGTGAGTGTCCGGGTGAATTAATTTGTCATTCTTGGAACAAGCAGGGCAGGTGCCGCATGAGTCATCAGCGCTTTTTTTCTCGCAATGAACGTAAGTTGCAAACGCTAGCGCTAGTGGTAGATTCAACGCGCCATCGGTTCCAACAAAAAGTTGGGCGTGTGCAATGTGATTACTACTTGTCGCCTCGAGCAACAACGATTTTTCTTCAGACAATCCCGGGATAGCAGAAAATCTCATATCACCTATTTCTCCCAAATCCTGCCGGAAGCAGTAGTTTCGTATATGTGTAAAAGAATTGCTTTATCAAGATCACTCATTACTACATTTCTGCGCGACATAACTCTTTCAGCAGTTTCCAATGCTTTGTCAGGTTGAAAGGTAACAAATCCATTTGATCCGCCCCACGCAAATGAAGGGATATACTTCTTCGGAAATCCGGTACCAAAAACATTCGAGGAAACATCAACCATTGTTGCAGTGTTGAACATTGTATTGATCGAACTCTTGCTGTGATCGCCCATCATTAGTCCACAGAACTGAAGGCCGGTGTCGGCGAAATCCTGCACACCGTGACTCCATAATTTTACATCAACATAATTGTTTTTCAGATTGGATGTATTCGTGTCAGCCCCCAGGTTGCACCATTCACCAATCACTGAGTTGCCCAGGTATCCATCGTGTGCTTTATTGCTGTAACTCAAAAGAACGGAGTTGCTTACTTCGCCACCGACTTTGCAATACGGACCGACGGTGACATCTCCTCTTATTTTCGCTCCCATGTTAATATGACCTTCTTCACCGAGGGCAAACGCGCCGCGAATGATTGCACCTTCCTGAACAATACAGTTTTTTCCTAAATAGATCGGTCCCGTCTCAGCATTCAGCACGGCAGCGCGAATGTAAACACCCTCTTCAAGGAATATATTCTGCTCGCCATAAATGCGCGTGTGAGGATCGTTAATGGGAGCCGACTTTCGGCCCGAAGTAACAAGAGCGAAATCAATTCTCAGTTGAGCTCCGTTTTCACGGAATATTTTCCAGGGGCGATCGATGATTACGATCTCGCCGGGATATTCAACGGTGTTGTGGCTGTTCATGTCAGGAGCAGGGTTCCGGGTAGCAACCAACATTGTTCCCTTAACAAGAAAGAATCCTGAGGGAAGTAGCCTGACGGATTCTACAAGTTTAGCATCAGGGCATACAGCCGCATTGACCAGCAAGCTGTCGCCGGTCATTTCAAGCGGATATTTCTCCTGTAAGTAGCCCTCGGTTTTAAAAGACGGTTTTGAACCCAGCCATTTCTCCCATTTTTCGCCGATAGTCAGAATGCCTACGCGAAGGCACGCGACAGGACGGGTGAATGTGAATGGCAACAGATTGATGCGGATATCGGGGTCATCGAATAGTATGAGGTTCATTCTTCAAAAATAAAAAAGCCTTCGTGAAACGAAGGCTTTTCTCTCCATCGAAAGAAGTATTTAAGCTTTCTTTTGATACTTGTTCTTGAATTTTTCCACACGGCCCGCTGTATCCACGAACAGTTTCTTGCCAGTGAAAAAGGGATGTGATGCGGAACTAACTTCCACTTTGATCACAGGGTACTCCTTGCCATCTTCCCATTTGATCATTTCTTTCGAATGTGAAGTAGAACGGCTCTTAAATTTTGTATCACTTGAGGTATCCCAGAAAATAACCTCTTTGTACTCAGGGTGAATGCCTTTTTTCATATCAATTTCTTGTGTTTTTCTCCTAAAAGGACTGCAAAGATAATTAGCCGGGAGGGATAAACAAAAGGAGAATTCTGTAAATTTTGCAGGCGTACGAGGTGGGCCCAAATGCTTATTTTGCGCTATTTAATGCTTTTCAAAAATGAGAATTGGCCTCCTTACGGTTATCTTTAGTACTCTGGCATCGTTTGCATTTGCCCAAAGCACTTACGCACCCCTCAATGAAGACTATTACCATAATATAGACCGATATGAGGTCAAATCGGGAAGAGTAAGCTCGCAGATATTTACCACGGTAAAACCGTACAAACGGTCCGACATCGTCGAATTTCTTGATACGCTGGCTACGGACAGCCTCTTCAGTTCACGCGCTGATAGATTTAATCACGAATACTATAACAATGATAGCTGGGAGTGGTCTCGTGCCCAGACGAGTAATTCCGCTCATAAACCCTTCCTGAAAGTCTTTTACAAGAAGAAGTCAGATCTTTTATATGTTGACGAGGACGCCTTTGACCTCCACATCAATCCCGTACTCTATCTGGGAGTCGGAAATGATTCCCGGCGTGATGATCCTATTTTCATCAATACCCGGGGCGTGGAGTTCAGAGGTATGGTGGACAAAAAAGTGGGTTTTTACTCCTACCTGACCGACAATCAGGGTGTGTTGCCGTCCTACGTATGGGAACAAATGTCTCTGAATCCTGTGATCCCTCACGAAGGATTCTGGAAAGAATTCAAGGATGGCAAGGGGGTCGACTTTTTCCAGGCCCGGGGATACATAACCTTCGAAGCGACAAAACATATTAACCTCCAATTCGGACACGATCGCTTTTTTGTCGGCAACGGTTACCGGTCTTTGATCTTTTCGGATTTCTCGCCGCCCGCGTGGTTTATTAAAGGAGCTTTGAAAGTCTGGAAGCTCAACTATTTATTTCTTTTGAATCAGATGACTGCCGACGTTACCGGCAATATGGGAGGGTTGAAGTCTGAGCCGGGCGGCTATCCCAACAAGTTTACGGCGCTTCACCATTTAAGTATCAACATCGGCAAGAAGCTGAACCTCGGAGTTTTCGAATCGGTGGCCTTTAGTCCGGATGACTCTGCGTCTACGGATCATTTCAGGTTGGACTACCTTAATCCGGTAATATTCTATCGAGCCATTGAACAACAGAACGGAAGCACGGACAATGTTTTGTTAGGAATGGATTTCAAATGGAACATGGTAAAAAAGCTTTCCGTGTATGGTCAGTTTGTGCTGGATGAATTTGTCCTCGATCATATTAAGGATGGAGATGGCTGGTGGGCGAATAAGTTCGGCGTACAGGCTGGTGCAAAATATATCGACGCATTTGGCGTCTCTAACCTGGACCTTCAGGGTGAAATTAACATTGTGCGTCCATATACCTATTCACATAATACAAAGTTTGGAAATTACTCCAGCTACAGGCAGTCGATCGCTCATCCTTTGGGTGCAAACTTCAAGGAAGTGGTGGGAATACTTCGCTATCAACCTATTCCAAGGTTGACTTTTGTTGGAAAGCTTGTCTTTGTAAACATTGGTCGCGACTCTACCGATGTTAACTGGGGTTCTGATATTCTGAAAAGTAATTCAACACGCCAACAAGAATATGACAATGAGATCGGACAAGGTTTTTCCAACGACGTAATCTATGGGACGTTGACCGCATCCTGGTATTTGAAACATAATTTGTTCATTGATGCATCATTCATGATAAGGAAGAGTGAATGTGAGCTTCCGCTATACAATAATAATACGACCATAAGTTCATTAGCTTTGCGCTGGAATATTCCAAAACGACTTTACGAGTTTTAAGCCATCCGATGAAAATCTATTTACGAATCCTTCAATATGCTCCACACGCGGGTTCGCAGTTGGCTAAGTTTTTGATGTTTTCGGTATTGGCAGCTTTATTCAGCGCCAGCTATCTTGGCTTGACGAAGTACATGCTTGATATCCTATTCCTGCAGGATATCGATAAGGTTGTTCCGGCACCCGGTGAATTTTCTTTTTCCACGGGATATTTAAAAGCATGGATTGAATATCACTTTACCGAAATAGCCCGTAATGAAGGTCCGGTTAAGACTCTAATGTATGTGTGTTTATCGATTGTCGGGTTCGTATTTCTTTCCAACATTTTCCGATACATGGAAAGAATGGTAGCCTCAAGGTTGAAAGTCGACGTAGTGAAGAATCTAAGGGTAGAAATTTTTCGCAACGTAACACAGCTCCATATCGGCTTTTTCAATGATCAACGTAAAGGTGACCTGATCTCACGGTTCACCAATGATGTTAGTGAGGTAGAAAACACTGTAGTCAATGGATTCAAAGCCGTGAAGGAACCCATTACACTCATTATTTATATTACGGTATTGTTCATGATTTCTGTTAAGCTTACTTTTTTTACATTGATCGTATTGCCCATAACCGGTGGGTTAATTTCAGTCCTGATTAAACAACTAAAGCGGAAAGCAGTACAAAGTCAGGAGACTATTGGCCGGATTGTTAATATACTCGATGAAGCTTTCAGCGGGATGCGTGTGATCAATGCTTTTAATGCACGTAAATTTTTGTTGAATAAAGTAGACACTGAAACTTCTTTTCACCGCAAAGTGAACCTTTCTATTGCGCGGAGAAATGAACTTGCATCGCCGCTTTCCGAGTTCCTTGGTGTTATGGTCGTTGCCGTAATACTTTTTTACGGAGGGCAATCGGCAATGTCTCCTGGCTCCGACCTAACTCCATCCGCATTCATTAGCTTCCTTACGTTCTA
>DATHIE010000253.1:0-11719 GCA_035316905.1 Chryseolinea sp.
CCCTAATATTAATCCGGTGTTTTCTGAGGTATAAAATGGGTGATTTTTTAACTTCGGCATTCAATTTAAACCCAATGAAAAACCCAATGAAAAACTTATTAATCATCGCCTTATTGGCGCTATCCCTACACGCATTCGGCCAGGGACAATTTCAAAAAGAAACGGCAGGAAGTCTTGGCTATGTGTCTAGTCAGGTCACGATGCTGGCGGCAGCAATTCCCGCCGACAAATATTCCTGGACTCCAGAAACCGGAGTACGCTCTGTCGCTGAAGTGTTGGCGCATATTGTGTCAGCGAATTATTTCTTTGCCTCCAAGCTTGGAGGCAAAATACCCGAAGGTGTTAAGATGGAAACACTGGAGAAAGACTTGAAGACAAAAGAAGCTCTAGCCGCTGAACTCAAGAGGTCGTATGAAACTATCGTAGGTGCCATTAAGAATGCCTCGGATGCAGCCCTTGCCCAGAAAGTGGAATTTCCATTTCCGGGTGAGTTCACAGGCATGTCTGCAGCGCTAATCGCATTGAATCATACCAATGAACATTTGGGTCAACTGATCGCTTATTCCCGGATGAACGATATCACTCCTCCATGGAGTCAGGCAAAGAAATAAGAATTCATTTTGCAATGTTCAATTGTGGTTGGTGTTTTACCAACCACAATTTTTTTGCGTTGAGTTCACAAAAGGATCGAGATTATTCCTTCGGTCGTCTCGTATACAATGCATAACCGACTCCAATACTAAGCCTTAATCCATCAGCTTGAACTTTAAAAGTCTCACCAGAGGCAGGTGAAATGTAGACGCTGTTCGGATCGCCGGTTGTCAGTTCCATTGGTATATGAAATTCATACCCGGCAGAAGCCTTCAGAAAGATCTTCCTTATCCTTTTGTGCAATTGCAGGAAGGGACCGAGCGCTACGTTAAAAGACTCAAGGGTATACGAAGATGTAGTGCTTTCGCCAAGTATTATTTCTGAATATTCAAATTTTGCCTTGTTAAAGTATGTCATCAGGTTAGTTCCAATAAACAGGTTTCCAATCTTTGTGTTCGCTATTTTTTTCGCGGCTACCAGTCCGTTGTAGTTCATGGTAACTAGTTGGTCGTATGTTATGGAACCTGAGTAGTCTGTTGTGTTAACCCGTCCGCCGGTAGAAGTATGACCCAATAACACACCGACGAAATATGTGCTGTCGTAGAACACGGCGTCAATGCTATAGTTCAAGTATCCGGGAAATGAGTTGGTGATCTTTGCATCGACCGGCATATAGGACAACTGTTCTTCTTGCATTTGCTTAAGATCGGTCATCTTGAAAGTAGCGTAGCCGAAATTCAGCGCAATGTCTACACGCTGCCAGTAACGCTGGGCGTCAACTTCTGTGACAGCCATCAATGCAGCGATCACGAGGTAAGTTCTTATCATCTTCAAGCAGTCGCTCATGGATAATAATATGAAAGTGGTAAAATATGTCCGGGTGTAACCAGGGAATTGTTCATCAAAACGATTGCACCTGCGACCGGAAAGTCTTTGATCTTTTCGTTGTCAGTAAGGCTATATAGATAGAATCGCCTGGGATAGTCGCTAATTCCTCCTATCAATCCGCTTACGGGATCATACCGTAGATTTTGTATTCCATCAAGGGTAATGGTCCGTTCAATGGCCATTGTGCTCAGATTGACAACTTCTACCTTGTTGACTTTGTCGATGAGTACTTTTGCGTCATTCTGAATAAAAATCCGTTGACGAGCCGAGCCTAGAGTGCCAGCGGCGACATACTGGGTTGAATTCCATTTGAGGATGTCATTGCCGCGGACTACGAATGTTCCAGTTGCAGATATTTGAATTGTCTTTAGTTCGAGAGGCCATTGTTGAATCAGGGAAAAATTATTCATATCGAGGACAAAGCTGCCGTGGCCGTTTGAGAGAGCAAGCCTGTTGTTTCCGGCAATGCTGCTAATCCAGTTATAACCGCTATTGGTACCGCAATGAACGGATACATCGTAGGTTTGAATGATTGAAAAATTGAGCGGATTAAGCCGGGTAAAATTATCGCCGTGGGTCACATACAGATACTGTCCGTTATCCGATAAAAGAAACTGGCTGCCGTAAGGAATTTCATATGCCTGCTCTACTTCGTTGGTGACAGGATTTATCCGGATCAGCTCTAGTGTCAGTGTCGGACCCGGCCCGTATTGAAGTGCAAAGTACTTACCCAACTGCTGATTGTACACGCCTTCATTCTTATATTCATCGGCGATGTACCAGGGAAAATTCTTACCCAATTGGATGTCTTCAGAATAATCATAGACGAAGTCAGGATGGTAGTTATCAATCCGGACGGGATATGCCTGAACTAATGCGCTCTTGGTCTGCGCAAAAATAATTTCATGGGGTATTGTCAGTGTGGTGTCATTGATGTTGGTGACGGTAAATGAGCGATCGTCGCCGCTGCCATAGGCAAAGGAAACCAAATAGGAGGTGAAGTTTTTATAGTACGCAGGTCTTCTCCACGTCAGCTTGATGTTGGCGTTGTCAACTGACTCGGAGGTAACATCAATGTCGTAAGGATCATCGAATTCTTTCTCAACACCGTCACTTTCCTGATTGGCAGCAATCACGGAAAGAAAATACTTTACTTTACCGCCGATAAAAGTACTGTCATGCAGTGTAGTCGTCTGGCGGTTGGTTATCTCTTTTATCCAATGAGTTTCGAACTGGTGATAACCCTGATTATAACAATATTTTAAGATCTTATACTTCTGGAAATTTGGTTTCGGATATCGTTCCCAAACCAGTTCAAGAGTTCCATCAGACCTGCGGATTGAAGTGATCTCCACCGGATCGGGTTTTGAATTGTCGATACACAAGACGTATGTTCTCTCGACCTTCAACTCCTCTTTTTCTCTAACATCTGCAAGACTGCCGGTGCCGGACGATGTGATGATTTCTATTCGCAGTGAATAGCACCCGTTGTTGCGACCGAGCGTGTAAAGGAAAACACTTCCCGATGTGAGATAGTGAATGCCGAATTGCTCATTGTTGAGGTATGTTCTAACCAATTTCACGGGCTTGTTTTGTACGATCGCATTAAAGCGGATTTCAGCGTTACCATAAACGAACAAGGTGTCGCTGGCGTCAGTTAGTTCAATAGACATACCCGTGCCGTCCGGCCGCGGGCGAACAACAAAAAATTCGCCGTCTGGCTCGTAGTTACAAGAAAGGAAGAGAAAAAGGGGTACAATTACAGATATCGGTTTCATAGTCGTAAGTAATAATAGCTAATAGTCAAATTATGTAACCGACGGGCTGGTCATTTTCTCTTCAAGAATCGGAAAAACGCAAGAAATTATCAACATTCGCGTGGCAGATTTCGCCTGATCACGATGGTGACGGGATGCAGGTTCTGCGCACACATCATCGAGGCAATAGTGTTGGGTAACGGAACAGGGCACATGATTGATGCCGATCACAGCGCTGCGTTATTAAACACTAGCTGTAGTCTCTAAACCGGAGTGGAAGAAACGCCCTCTTCCGTTCGCTCTGCAACCAAATTTGTTACATAAATCGGCAAACCATTCAAGTTGTTTAGCAGTATGGGCTTTCAAATATGACTCACATGATGAAAAGACGTATTACCTCCCTCATCCTACTTATGACCTTCATTCTCACTGGCTGTCAGGATGATGAGACTCCTATAGCGGCAACAGACCAGAAGCTTGATTATTATATTGAGTCATTTGATGTCGACGGTTTGGGATTTGATCCTCAAATGAAAGTAACGTACGAATATGACAGCGACGGCAAAGTCACGCAATACACGGTATTCACGTATAACCAAGACGTTGGCTCGCTCCAAGAACTGAATAATTTCGTTTTCTCATATGTAAACAACCACGTGGATCAAATAAAAGGCTACTTCGCTGGTAAAGATCTCCCACACGTTGAATATTCATACGTATACTTAGCAGACGGCCGTGTTTCGAAGATCAGTGAAAAGAACACGGCCGCAGGTGTAGATTCCGAAGCGATCTTTTCGTATGACATAGCCGACCACTCAGTGAAAGTGGCTTACACGTTTTCAAATGGAGGAAGTTTTGAGTACGAATTTTTAAATGACAGTGGTAATGTCATAAGCGACAAGACTACACGAGGGTCGCAGCTATGCAGTGATGGAGAATACACCTACGATCAGCACATTAACCCGTTTAACAATTTAGGGTATGTCGACTACTTGATCACGAATGTGTCGGCCAATAACAAGCTTACGGAAGACGTGAATCACGTGGCTTGCGCTTTTCCCTCACTGGTCCCTGAGTCCTATGTGTATGAATATGACGACAAGGGATTTCCAACCGTGGTCACTACCATTTACAAGTCGGGATCTCCGACAGCTAAAGCAAGGAAAGAACTTTTCTATAAGTAGCTAGCAACTGATGTTATTTCGTATGATTCGAATCTGAAAGCTCCTTCAAAACCTTGAGAGCTTTCTCCCCATCTTTCTTTGGTACGAAAATGTGATCGTGGTGCAATGCAGCAACTACATTACAACTTATTCCATTTTCCGAAAGCTCTTTTGAAAACGCTGCCGTCAGGCCAACCGACTCCAGCGAAGAATGGACTGTAAGGGTAATCCAGGCGGCGACAAAAGCGTACTCAAGCTTTAACTTATCGGCCAATTCTTTTTTGAGAACAATGGTAATTCCCTCCTTTTCACGAAAGAAAAAAACTATGTCGTTAAGATTGAGCCTGGTCAGGTCATCAACAGCACAAAAAACATAATCGCCGGCAATGTGCTTTGGTTTTAATGTTTTAAGGATTTTTGCCAGATCGGTTTCTCCGTTCATTCAAGTACCTTTTTAGTTTCTTAAGCTATTCAATTTGCAGGCTTCCTCTCTATTTAGGTTAAAAAAATTACGATCATTTTATGGAATACCCCTGCCTCCCGCATCATTCCTGCAGACTAAACTTCTGCGCCTATGAGGGTCTTTACAATTATTATTTTATCCTTCGCTTGTCATTCATTGGTCGCCCAGGAGCGTACAATATCGGGAGTCCTGACTTCCTCGGATGACGGCGGGCCTTTGCCTGGAATCAACATCGTGGTGAAAGGCACCGATGTCGGGACAGTAACCGACGCCAATGGCTACTACAGCATCAAGGTTCCAGTGGGCTCTACACTGGTGTTTTCTTTTGTTGGGATGCAAACACGCGAGGTGGTTGTAACAGAGGACAATCTTAAGCCGGTAAAAACAACTACCCGGCAAGACGGCCCTGAACAAAAGCGGAAAGCGAATAGCCTTCGTCCGATCCCCCGTTCATTATATAAGGACTCTGTGTATCAGGACGGAACAGGGATCGCTGTTTTAACCCAGAAATCACCAACCTACAGCACTCCGCCTTCATCTGACCCAGCGACAACAAGACAGATTACGAAACGAGGGAATATCTATCACCTCAAGACTGACTCGGATCCCTCCCACTGGCGTAGATATACGGTACAATTCTCTACATCCCTGGCCATTGAACAGATCAACAAGCTTCCCTCGTTGCAAAATGAGTTTGCTCAGGGTAGAACCGACGGAAGTAAACTTCAATGGAGGGGTGCCGATCAATCTGAAATTTTTTCCTGGGGTCCTTTGCGAAGGACATTAGAGTTTGATGGAAGCAACTATCCATTTGATAAGAACGGTAAACTAGTATCTAGTGGATCGGGAAACGGCAAGGCTGCTAACAATTATAACGCTCTGCCATTTTTCAGATCCGGTTTTACAAATACCAACGAGATTTTGGTTGCAATTCGGTCACGAAGATTTGCAACGTTCACCTTTGATCTCGAGCAGAGAACACGTTCTGGTATAATCCCCAATTCTCGGTATGGCAAATTAAACGTAGGTGCGAGCGTCAGGAATTTGCGCATTGTTGAAGGTGTAAGTGCAAGTGCATCACTTTACTACAATACGTCTGGTGGTAATTTGGTAAATCGTGGCGCGAACCTCGCCACCATTGTCGGCGCAGTCTATCACGCTCCAAATACGTTCGATATTGCAAACGGTCTTTCATCTAAGGAAGCGCGATCTGCAGCAGCATCGTATCAATTCGAAGATGGTTCAAAACGTTCGCACGCACCGGGCATTGCTGACAACCCGTACGGCCTCGTTAATGACCTGCCTGACAACGAAGAGTTCCACCGAATAATTGCGACCACCAATTTACGTTACGCAACTGAGAGTCCCTTCGATTTGGTTTTTAACGGCAGTCTCGACAAACAAAGCAATACCACAACCTTTGGGGTACCACCTGGATACGCTGGGTCCCCGGACGGAAGGCTGACAAACAGAATGGATGATCAGACTTTTGCAAACTCAATTTTGACTGCATCTTATTCGTATGAGCATTTTGACGGCAACCTCAAATTAAGTCTGTCTCACCAAGCCGACTACACGCGACGCGAATTGAATAGAGAAGACGGTTACAGCTTTTTTGAAGGGTCATATGGCGACATGAATGACGCTGCTTCATCAAGAACCCTTCATAAATATCTAACAAGGACAGCCCAGGAGATTGTATTCAATGCTCAATATGAGCTTTACAATTGGATCAATGTACGATTGGCCAACAGGATATGTTTTTCAAACACGTTAAACGACAAACAGTTCACCAATCTTTTTCCATCCGGCAGCCTAAGCGTGAACCTTGCTGAACCGTTATCGATGTCAGTTGATGAAATGAAGTTGTATGCAACGATGTCGCGTACAATCCGCGAGGCGCCACTACTCTACTCAAGTTGGTCTTACGGGTCGACTACACTGCCCGTTGGAGAATATGCTGCTTTTTATGAAGCGAATGAGCTGACATTCACGAACGACATCGTACCAGAGATTGAACGCAAGTTTGAAACGGGAGTAAAACTTCAAAGTGGCGGGTTTAATGTTGACGTCAGTTATTTCAACAACCGCACTGAAAATTTTGTGGCACCGGTTTCCACATCAGAGGGTTTTGATCTTCAAAATGTGGCAAGGATCAAGAATTATGGTGGCGCAATAAGCGCCGGTTATTTCGGGTACATCTATAATGGCCATTGGGGAACTGATTTAAAATGGACAAAGTATAACAGTGTAGTTGAAGAGATATATACACCGGATGATTGGATCGCCACGGCGGGATTTCAGAACGCGCATACTGCCCTTGCAGTTGGCCTGCCCACGGGTTCGATCTATGGTTCATCTTATGTAAGAAACGACGAAGGAGCGAAAGTAATCGGCGCCGATGGATTCCCACTGAAGGATAACAATCTAAAAATGATCGGCAATCCCATACCCGACTGGAATCTGGGGTGGTCATCATATATACAATTGAACCAATTCAGGTTCTCATGGCTGCTGGACATTAAAAAAGGCGGTGACGTATGGAATGGAACCAATGCGGTGTTGGATTATCTTGGACGTTCATCTAATACAGGGAAACATAGAAATACTTCAAACTATGTTTTTGAAGGGGTCGACATCAACGGAGTTAACAATGTAACACCCGTCAGCCTTTATGAGACCGCTAAGCCTATTTCCGACAACAGATGGGTACGCTACGGATGGGATGGTATTGGTGAAGATTACATCGAAGATGCTTCGTGGGTCAGGTTAAGCGAACTCGTATTGTCATATACATTATCTCGTCCCAGGAATGCAGCGATTAAAAGTATTAAGATCTCGCTAATTGGCCGTAACCTTTTCCTGATCACACCATATACAGGTGTTGACCCCTCGTCAAATTTGTTTGGTTACACGACCGGCAGTGGACTAGACCTCTTCAACACACCATCTGTGCGCAGCTACAGCGCTCAATTCACAATTCAAATTTAACAGTATGAAAACGAAAAAATCTCTACTAATTATAGCCTTTGCAGTTTTTGTATGCGTATCAGGTTTCAGGATCGCGGAAGACCCGATATTCTTAAAGAACCTGAAGGAAAGTATTAAGCAGTACAATGAAAATTTTCCTGAGGAAAAAGTTTACGTTCAGTTGGACAAACCTTTTTACAAACCAGGCGAAGACGTTTGGTTCAATGTATTTGTTCTTAGCAGCAACACTCACAAGCCAACACAAGTCAGCGATGTAGTGTACGTAGAGTTGCTTGACCCCAAGGGTAATGTTTCATCCAAACTGGATCTTGTAGTTCACGAAGGTACTGCGCATGGCGATTTTTCCCTGATAGGTTCTGCTCCCGGTGGAATGTATCAGATTCGTGCGTACACATCATGGATGAAAAATTTTGGCAATGATAATTTCTTTAAGAAAGACATTCAGGTGCAGCGGATAATAACGCCAAGATTTCTTCTCAAACTGGATTATGCAAAAGAATCTTATGGTTCAAGCGATCAAGTAACTGCCAGACTTAGCATCAGGGATTTGAAGAATGAAAAAGTTACGCAGGCTTTAATCGAATACACGGTAAAGATCGAAGGCAGGCAGGTGGCCGCGTCAAAAGGTAAATCCGATTCAAGTGGTGAAGCGAACATCGTTTTTGATCTGCCTGACTCTTTATCTAGTACAGACGGGTTACTTCAGGTCGTTGTGCGGGCAAATGGTGTTGAAGAATCAATAACCAGGTCACTCCCCATTGTATTGAACAGGATCAATGTGCAGTTTTTGCCTGAAGGAGGAAACTGGGTAGAGAATGTGAATTCTAAAATGGCGTTTAAAGCGGTTAATGAATTTGGGAAGGGTGCTGACATAACGGGATCCATAATAGATGAAAGCAACAAAGCAGTCGCTCGTTTTGAAAGTTTCCATATGGGAATGGGGGCTTTCCGGTTGAAACCAGCTTCAGGTACAAAATATTTTGCGCGCATTGAAAGTCCTACGGGTAATCATTCGCTGATACCACTGCCAGATCCCGCTCTATCGGATCTTGTGATGAATGTTGATGCGGTGAATGATACAACCGTAACGTGGTCGATTTATTCTCCAGCAACGGCCTATGTGAATCTGGTTGGGCGGTCGCATGGTGAAATGGTGTACGGAGAACAGTTTAAGGTGAATCAAGGAGAAAATAAGGTCATGATTTCGACAAGAAACTTTCCCGTTGGCGTAGTGGTGTTTACGTTATTTGATTTTGAGGGCAACGAACGATGTGAGCGTTTGATATTTGCTAACGAAAACAGAGGCCTTAAAATTCAAGTGACACCAAACAAGAAGAGATACCTTCCACGTGAAGAGGTTCACCTTGACATTAAATCCGTTGATGATGATGGCAAGCCCGTCTCTTCAAAGTTATCGCTCGCAGTTGTTGACGATCAGCTCATCACTTATGCGGATGACAAGCAGGATAACATTTTGTCTTCGTTCCTTCTTTCTTCGGAATTGAAGGGCGAAATTCAGGAACCTTCCTTCTACTTTGACGCCAATGAACCCAAAGCTAAAGAAGCATTGGACTACCTATTAATGACGCAGGGTTGGAGGCGATTTAACTGGAAAGATGTTCATGATAATAACAGAACAATCGTTTATTCACCCGAGAAGAACAGAAACCTCAGCGGATCATTACAAAATGGTAAGGGTGCAGGTTTGGATGGCGAAGTTGTGTTGCTTGAACTTAGCGGCCGAAAGAGGCTGGTGAAACTCAAAACTACCGGCGATGGATACTTTGCTTTTAAGAATATTGATCCCACTGTTCCTATGATGTTATTGACAAAGAAGCCGGGAACAATTGTCCTGAGGAAAGAATTACCATTCGCGGTTTCGTTAAATGATAAAGAAGGGACGACGCTTCTTCCAGCTACGCTGGGCGAACAAAATGCCAACTTACTTGTTGCAGAGACAATAGCAAAAAGTGATGTCTCTGTCGAAAGTGGCCTCAATGTCAGTATGGATAACGATGTGCAACAACTTAGCGAAGTGATTGTAACTGGTTACGGAGCGGAAGAAAAACGATCCCTTACCGGTAGCGTCACTGTCATTCACAATAATGCAGTTGGATTGTTTGCATCAACCAGCCCTGAAAACATGTTGCAGGGTCGCGTTTCTGGTCTGATGATACAACCGCAAACAGGCAACCCTGCTTCGCAGGCAAATATCACGATGAGAGGGTTGAGTTCGCTTGGCAACGGAAGGAATGAACCATTGTATGTGATCGATGGTCGCGTGATCGGTACAAGCCTAAATCAAAATTTCTCGAATGGAAGCATGCTCGGACCGGATGAAATAGAATCTATAACGGTACTTAATTCACCGGAAGTGTCAGCACTATATGGTTGCCGGTCGGCCAACGGGGTTATTCTGATAACAACTCGTTCGGGGATTGGGAATTATACCTATCAGACCAGGAACAAAGCTCGCAAATATTCAACCGTTACCGTGCCGACAAGAAAGTATTCCCCCACGCGTGAATTCTATGCAGGGCCTCCATCGAAGTACAAAGAGGAAATACGAAAAGACTTTCGTACAACCGTATATTGGAAACACTCCATTGTTACAGCCAAAGACGGAAGAGCAAAAGTAACTTTTTACAACAGTGACAAAGTGAGTGCCTTCCGTATTACTGCCGAGGGTTTTTCGGAATCAGGTTTAATTGGGAGAAAGGAGGAAGTGTATTACACTGAATTGCCACTTTCGCTGGATGTACAATTGCCTCAATACATCGGCTATGAGGATGTGTTAAAAGTTCCGGTGAACGTGCGCAATGAAACCTCATCTACCCTGTCGGCAAACATTTTTCTCTCGTTGCCATCACAGCTCAATGTTAGTGAATCGTTGGATCAAAAAGTGTCAGTACGTTCAGGGACTACAGAAACAGTTTGGTACACGATTACCTCAAAGGGAATTGAGGGCGACTTTCCCATTTCCATCAAGCTTGAATCGCGCGATCATTCGGATCAGATCAATCAATTGATCACAGTAAGGCCAGTTGGATTTCCTGTTCGATTGAGTTTTTCAGGAAAAGAGCTGGATAAGACGATGAGTTTTTCTATCAATGATGCAGAGCGAAATTCCGTGAAGGCTAAAGTCAACGCGTTTCCGGATGTGTTAAGTGACTTGTTTACCGGCGCTGAGTCTATTTTACAGGAACCTCATGGATGTTTCGAACAGGTTTCATCAAGCACATTTCCAAATATTCTGGTCCTTCAGTTTTTGAAGCAATCCGGTTTGGTCAATGCAGCAAGCGAAAAGCGCGCGTTGTCCTTAATAAAAGATGGGTATTCGAGACTAGTTGCCTACGAAGTTAAAGGCGGCGGTTTTGAATGGTTTGGACATCCACCGGCTCACCTCGGTCTGACGGCCTATGGGCTCGTTGAATTCCATGAGATGAATAAAGTATATCCGCGTGTAGATCGAGAGATGATGAATCGTACTCGATCATGGCTGCTTGGTCAACGGACTGGAAAAGGTGGCTTTCAGCGACCAATGTCGGGAATGGATGGATTTTCAGGTTCCGACGATAATGTTACGAATGCTTATATCACCTATGCTCTTTCAGAAACCGGCACAAAAGATATCGTGCCTGAATATAATCACACGTACAATGAGGTCCGCAGTAGTAAGGATATGTATCGAATGGCCCTCTTGACCAACACTGCATTCAACCTGGGAAAGATGAATGACTATAATGATCTCGTGAAGGCGTTTGAGGACAAAGTGAATTCCAACGGCTTCAGTAACTTGAAAGCGGAACGTTCTATTGTCTGGAGTTACGGGAATTCGTTGCAAACAGAGGTGATAAGTTTATGGG
>DATHIE010000254.1:0-3442 GCA_035316905.1 Chryseolinea sp.
TGAGGAACCTTGTTTCCATGTTATTTCCATCCTTAATAAGCACCAGTTGTGGTGAATTGGTTGTTGCCTTCGTGGTAATAAGTCCCGCGTAAAAGATGCTGTCAGTAAAACCGAAACGAATACGATCTGTATTGTTTTCAACAACGGCTTTGAAGTCGTATTTTCTGAATCTGATCAGCTCAATAAGACCCTGATCGGGTTGCATTATTTTCTGGATCTCGTCCCAGCTCGTTTCGCGTTCCAGCATTCTTTCCGAGATGGTCGCGCTGGTTTTGAGGCTGATGGACTTTTCAAGCTGATCAATTTCTTTTTCCAATGCAGTCGTTGACGTTTCGGCAGTGGCCAGATCTTTTAATGAGAGCTGATAGAAATGTCCAAGCTGTTCGCGTTTTGCACGTAACATCTCATACTGTTGCGTTAGTAGACTATCGCGCTTTTCATTGATGAGCACTTGCCGGTGTTGCTGCGTGAAAAATAAGATGGACTTCAGGGTGATCTGGTTGTTGAAAACATCTTTTAACAGGTCAGGATGATCTTTCGCGTTTTGAAATGCGACTGCGTTAAATCTTTCAAAATCTTCCTTTGTTTTTTGATAAAACTGGATCTGTTCGTCTTCGCTTAGATTTGGAAAAATGTACCTGACCTGGCGTATAGCCAGTGCTATTGATTTTTTGAATAGGGGGATTGCGGAATCGGGTTTTCGAAGAGCCCAATAAACAACAGCCATATTCCCTGCGAGGTCCTTGAGGGAGATGGAATTTTCCCCGAACAACGTGCGCTTAATGGCGTAAGCTTTTTCAAAATGAACGATCGCCTGTTCAGGTTCCGCAAGGGCCGTGTACAGAACGGCCCTGTTGTTGAGTACTACGGCTGCGAGATCCTCGTTGTCAAGTTTGTTTTCATTGATGAGTTTCGTTGCCTCATTCAGACGTTCCGTTGCTTTCGGGAACTGATTGTTCTTTCGGTAAGCGGTAGCAAGATTGTTTAGAACTGTTATAGAAAACACACCCGATCGGGAAGTTTTAAGGGTCTTAAATATATCCTCATAGCTGGTGATTGCGGTTGCAAGCTCCCCTTGGTTCAAATGAATACCTGCAATGTTGCTTTTTATCGTTAGTGAAGACACATCAGTAGTTCCATATAGCTGATGGCATAGGTTCATTGCATCCTGATAGTATGCCAGGGCTTTGTCGGTGATGTGTAATCTTTCGTACGTGGATGCCAGGCTGTTTAATACTTCGACCAACAACCCCTCGTCTGTTGTGTTTCCGGATTTAAGAAGTCTGAAACATTGAAGGAGATTTTTCTCCGCGTTGTTGATTGCACCGGTTTCCAACGACAACAACCCTATTTCCTGAAGGGTCCTTACATAGAGTAGAAATCCTTTTGGTTCCCGATTTGTCTGTAAAGAATGAGCGAGCGTTTCGAGAATGACTTTCGATTGTTCGTATTTTCTAAGCTTTCTGGTTAGCCGGCCGCTGATCAGAGTAAGCTCAGCGGAGATCAAGCTGTTCTCCTTCAGGTCTGCGCGGGATCCTGACTTCAGTTTGTCGGAGAGTAGTAGTGCGGAATCAAGGTAGTTATTGGCCTCATAAAGTTGTAAAAGATTGTTAGCCACTCTCCAATAGTCCTTGCTGGTGATCTCTGCAGTCGTTGAGATCAACTTTTTATACAATTTTGTTGCTGGTTGTATCTGACCCTGGGCGGCCAGCACATCACCAAGATTGATAACGGTGTTGATATAGTCGGAGCCGGATGCGTTACCCGACTCGGTCTTGATGCCGATAATTTTCGTGAACAGTTTTTCAGCGCTTGAAAATTCATTGTTGCGGGCGTAAGCCAGGCCCAGATCATTGACGATGGTCAGATAGTTGTCATCGTAAATACCCAGGTCGCTAAGGGCGGACTTTTCAGCGCGTGAGAGCAGGGATATAACTCTCTTCCAGTCTTTGTTCCAGAAGGACTGTGCACTGTCGTAGTATATCTTCCAGGTTGGGGCGCCCGATGATTGAGCGTAAAGGGAGGAAGACAAAACAGTAGCAAGAATAACTGCAAAAAATCGTCTCTTGAGATCCAATCCGCAGGGCTTTTTACAAGGGGAAAGTTACCTAAAATTGAGATTAATTCTATTAATGTATCTCCACACCTTCTATGGATTAGATCCTTACCCTTTCAACAATCTTACCCAATGGGTTGCCCCGGGTTTAAACCAGGTTTAAACCCGGGGCAATTGATGCGGCTAAAGAATAATCCGCACAGCTCCGCGTATATCGTCACCTTTGTAAAGTCGTATGATGTAGTAATACGCATCTTCGCTGAGTGGTTTGCCATCGACTTTACCATCCCAGGTGTTGTCGTAGTTTGCCGTATCGTACACCATCTGGCCAAACTTATTAAATATCATGAGAATGGATTTTTCAAACAGCTCCGTCTGGGGCCATTCCCAAAAATCATTCACCCCATCGCCATTTGGTGTAAAGTAGCGTGGGATGGCGCTTTGTACAATGAGATCTGTAGCGACCGTGATCTTTATCTGGTCAACACCAGTGAGACCTTTTTCGTCGGTGACGGTAAGTTCGAGGGTATATGTTCCTTCAATGAGGTTACTAAGATCAATGGTCGGCGATACCGGGGCCTCGATTACAACTGTGCTTGGCCCTGAAACCTGCATCCACGAAAAATTCAACGTAGAGACTTCATGCGATGCCCCGCTTCCATTTAAGGTCACCGAGTTCACAGGCAATGTGAGGAATACATCGTCGCCTGCATTTGCCGTGGGATTGAAGGTATTCTTTATTGTTATAGTCACAGGGTCCGAAGTATTGACAGCGCTCTCATTGTCCGTCGCTTTTGCTGTGATAGCATAACTTCCGTCTAGTATGCCATTCCAGTCAAAGCTATAGGGGCTGCTAACGTCTTCTCCGATTTTATCAGTGCCATTGTAAAATTCAACCTTTGCTATGGACCCATTGGCATCCGATGCGCTTACGTCTATCGTGACTACCGTACCCGTAAGGAAGATAGAGTGGTTGGCAGGTGAGGTTATTGCTACCCTTGGATAGGTGTTAACGGCGTTGGCAGTGACAGAAAGGTTAATCTTAGTGGAGACGGTTGCTGCGTTCTTGTTGTCGGTTGCTTTGGCGGTAAGTTCATGGTTGCCGACAACGACGTTGTCCCATGCGAACGAATAGGGACTTGTGGCATCCTCTCCAAGCTTTGTGGCTCCATTAAAGAACTCAATCTTTGCAATCGTTCCGTCAGTATCCGATGCAGTCGCAGTTAGTGTGATGGATGAACCAGCGATAATCGTGGGATCATTTGGTGGTACAGATAGTGTAACGGTCGGAGCCACGTTGCTAGCTACGACACTAACTGTTGATGCAGAAGAAGTGTTCACGGCATTTTGATTATCTGTAGCTTTTGCAGTAATCGAATACGTTCC
>DATHIE010000255.1:0-6670 GCA_035316905.1 Chryseolinea sp.
ATAGTTCCCGGATGTTACTTTGACCCGTGACCATGCATCACCCGTGAATGCTTTTGTATTCATTCCCATAGTGAAGACTCTTAGCGTATCGCCTTCTTTTGGAACGACCAGCGGCAGGCAGTTTTTATTTTGAAGCAACACGATGGACTTTCGCTGGGCGACATCGGCTTTCCTTTGGTTGGCGACATTACCTAACAAATACGACGCACGGTTCGGATCAACATAAGGATTTTCAAAGAGACCCAGTTCGAATTGTTCCTTCAATAACTTTTTCACGGAAGCGTCGACTCTGCTTTCCGCAAGTTTTCCTGACGTCACCAGATTCAACAATTGCTTGTTGTTATTGAAGCCGGACAAAATATCCGTGCCTGCATCAATGGCGATCAATATTTGTTCATCGATGGACTTATCTTCCAGTCCCCATGCCCTGTCACCGATAATTCCGGTGTCAGAATTCACATATCCTTTGAAGCCCAATTTTTTTTGCAGCAGATCAGTAACGATCCCTTTTGAAAAAGCCATCCCAACAGTGTTCGGCATATAGGGCTGACCCACGGGAATACCATAGTAGGCCATGATAGAAGATGCACCGGCTTTGATGGCAGCCTGAAAGGGTATCAAATGGTAGTCAAATTTCTTAGCGGGATAGATTTGATTCTTACCGAATGCATAGTGAGGATCACCGCCACCTTCCTGTGGACCGCCACCTGGAAAATGTTTAATGGTCATAGCTATGCTGCGTGAAGTCAAGGACACGCCCTGCAAATTCTTTATCAGCGTTGTAAGAATGTCGGCAGTTAGCTGCGCATCTTCGCTGAAAGTTTCGTGAACGCGATACCATCTTGGTTCAGTTGACAAGTCACCCATGTAGCCATACAGCCCGCGCAAACCAATTGAAGTCCACTCCTGGCGCACGGTCCTGGCGAAATCACCAATTAGGTCCATGTCGCGGGTTGCAGCGAGACCGCTTTCTTTAGGCCACGCCGAGAAAGCACCCGACTCTTCGTTAATACCAACACGTGCGTCAAACTCCACATGATTTCGCGAGTTTGATTTGAACATAGGCGGTATTCCGAGTCTGGTATTTTCGCCAAGCTCTTGGATCGCATTCATGAATTGCGCTGCTTCAAATGGAGAGATCTGAGCGCCGGCAAATCCACCAACAGTTACTGGGCGCGGATTCGGCGTAACGACATTTCTGAAAATGAAACGAGTCATTTTTTCGTCTTCAATAAACTCTGCCGCCCGAAGCGGAAGCCTGCCTCCCGGATCAGCATTGAGCGTATTGATCAGCATCATGCCCACTTTTTCTTGCAAAGTCATTTGTTTGACAAGATCATCGATACGCTGATCCACCGGCAGTCGCCAATCTTCATAGCGATCAAGCTTATTATTTTTGTTTAGGTCTTTGAAGTGAAGTTGATTTGCCACCAACGTATTCAGGGCCCGAGTCTCGATGACAGGTTGAGAGGTGTAGGTACCTTGTGCCATTGTTGCAACACTGGGTATCAGGAATAGAAAAGCTGCTAATTTGGTCAATTGACTTGTCATGATGGTATAATTTCAACATCAATATCGGCTAAATCTGAAGACGTCTCGAAGCATTACAAAGATATTCGGCAAAAGAAAGGATGCGGTCGACAAATATGGACAGCAGTTCGACTCATCAGTGGATGTAAAGGAGTTTTTGGCTACGAATTCAATCAAAACAAATAATCAACAAACCCGGTGCTTAAGGAGGGCATGATGACGATCAGGATCAGCCCCAGCAAAAGCACTAAATAAAACGGCAGCAGACTTCTTATCAGCTTTTCAACGGGAAGACCAGAGACTGCGGAGCCAACAAATAAACAAGCTCCCACCGGCGGAGTAATGAGCCCAATAGCCAGGTTTGCCACCATTATTACACCAAAATGGACCGGGTCATAACCAATGTTTTGTGCGACAGGAAGAAGCAGGGGAGTTAAAACGATAATTGAGAAACCCGGATTGAGGAATGCGCCGGCAACAAGCAATACTACATTGATAAAAATCATAACCGCAATTGGATTTTCACTTAAGCCCAAAAGAGATGCCGTGAGCGTTTCAGGAATACCTTCAATGGTCATAAGGTTGGAAAACATTAATCCCGATGCCAACTCGAGGGCTACTATACCAGTTGTTCTTCCGCCTTCGTAGATAATTGTATATAATTTTTTGAGATTCAGTTCACGGTAAATCAGGAATCCCACTATCAAACAATATACAAACGCAATAGCCGACGCTTCTGTGGGTGTAAATAATCCCGTAAATATTCCTCCCAGAATGATCACAGGTGCTAGCAAGGCAGGAAACCCTTGCATCCCAGTTCGTACAAGATGTTTTCCTGAAAAACGTAAGGTCTGCCTCCATTTATTTCTAAATGCGAAATAGGTATTAAGCGCGATCAATAGAAAACCAATCATAATTCCGGGAATAAGCCCAGCTGCAAGTGCTTCACCAACGGATATGTTGGCAATAGTTGCATAGATGATCATCAAGATGCTGGGTGGGATGATCACGGCTAGTATTGATGAAGCAATGGTTATGGCAGATGCATAGGGCAATGGATAATTTCGGTTTACCATCTCTTTTATTTGGATAGGTCCGAGTCCTGCAACATCGGCAACGGATGAACCACTCATGCCACCAAAAATCATACTCGCCGTTACTGTAACCGAACCCAGCGACCCGGGCATAAATCCAACGAGAGATTCTGCGAAATCAAATATCCTTCGCGCCAATCCCCCGTGCGACATGGTAATCCCTGCGAACATAAACAATGGAATTGCCACCAGCATATAACTGTCCAGTGAATTGTAAAACAGTGTTGCCACGCTAATAATCGGATATACATCATAGACCAATAATGACGCGATGATACCGAGCATCAGGCTCACCGAAATGGGAACTCCGCAAATGACTAAGAGAAAAAATAAAATAACAGTGAGGTAGGTCGCCGTCATTTTGCCGTGTGGTTACAGGTGAGACACATGGAGATTCTGCGCAACATCTTTTCGTCGGTAATCAAAACTTGTTTAACTCCCATGGTTTGTGACCCTTGTTTTTGAACGTTGCGTAGACGTCATGAATAATCCTCACTGATGAAAGAAAAAAACCGACAGGAAGTGCCACTGTAAACACGTACATCGGAAACTGAAAACCCATGACTGACTTATTCATTGTAAAGTGCATGTAGGTCAGTTGTGTGCTCCAGTAGAATAGGAACAGGGTGAACAATAAAAAAAATAGCTGACTTAAAACCCAGGTAACCCTCCGATTTACAGGGAGGCGCTGTACTACAAAATTCAGCCTGACATGCTGGTTGTCCTTCGCGGCAGCGGAGATGCCGATAGCACATAGCCAGACAAAAAAATACTTACCCAATTCATCGGAAAAGACTACTTCGAAATGAACGTAACGGGCAAGTATGCCAAAAAGGACATCCATCACAAGTAAAAATGTAAATGCACAAAGGAGGAAGGCTTCAGAGTTTTGATATACAAGGTTAATTATTGAGGCTGATTTATTTCTTAGAGGCATGGGAGTTAGAAGTTAGTAAGTAGTAAGTAGTAAGTAGTAAGTAGTAAGTAGTAAGTGGTAAGTGGTAAGTGCATGGGCGAGGGAGTAAGTGCGAACTTCAATATTGATTTAATTCTAAGAGAAACGCATCCATAAATGATTCCCCGAAAATAAGCTTGTATTTTTCCCACACCGGCTGGACTGCCTCTCTGAACTTTGCCTTTGATTCTTTTGTGAGGTAGTGAATATCCATGCCTTCCTGCTCTATCTTTTCCCTAAGTTCTTTGGTATTCTTTCGTAACAAATTTTCTTCAAATTCCTTGGACTGATCGGCTATGTTCTGAATTTGCGTCCGATTCTCATTTGACAACTCATTCCACCACTTCAGGTTGACCAACACCACTTCGAAGTCGGTTGAGTAATCCCAAATTGTCATATAGTCTTGTGCTTCGAATAACTTCGACCTAAAAACCACATCTTCCGCATTCTCCTGTCCGTCGATCGTTCTCAGTTGAAGGCCGTTGTATACTTCACCCCACGCCATCGGCACCGGGTTGGCCTGCATGGCATTCATGTTGTCAACATACAGCGTGTTGTTCATCACGCGAAGCTTGAGGCCTTTAATATCATCGAGATCGTGAACAGGTATTTTACTATTGGTGAGCTGACGAAATCCGCGCGGCCACCAGGCGATGACGTGAATATCTTTGGTGTTTAGTTCCTGATTAATCGAATCAAGGGTAGGGCTATTACTTTTTGTCAACGCAATAACCTGATCGATATCGCGGAATAAAAATGGCAGACTGACGATCGAAGTTTTCGGGACAAGGTTTGCAAGATAAGCAGTAGACGTTACATGCATTTCAATGGTTCCCTGCTGGCACATTTCAATTTCGGCTTCTCCCTTACCGCCTGAAAGCACGCCGGAGTGAAATACCTTAACCTTGAGTTGTCCTTCGCTCTTTTTGTTGATTTCATCGGCAATGAATTGCGTTCCAGCGGTGACGATATCGGCCGGAGGATTTACAACTGATATTTTAATAACGTTGTTTGGCGACTTGCTTCCCACTCCACACCCGGACAACGTGAGTATCACAATTGAAAATAGGCGCAAATGGAAAAAGTAATTCATAGCGAAATCACCTTGATGGGTCAACTTCAATTTCTTTTCGGGAGCAAATACTATTTCTCCCATTTTCATTACTGCTGCCGGATGCCACAATGCCGCGACATCTTTTAAGGGATTACCTTTTACCGCAATGATGTCCGCGCTTTTTCCAACCTCAAGGCTACCTGTTTCCTTGTCGATGCCGCATACTATAGCCCCGTAAATTGTGGCGGCTTTCAAGGCTGCATGAGTGCCGGCCCCCAGATCAACGAGGTATTTAACTTCCTGCGCCAATTCCCCATGTACACCGTCGGTACCTACGGCAAAAGGAAGGCCTGACGCAACTGCAGCCGCCATCCGGTTAAAGATCATATCCCTTTCTTCAAGATGTCCCTGGATGAGAGCCGGTGGGAGATGTCGCACACGTTCTTCTGTCAGCAATGGACTTGGTGTAAGGACGAGCTTGGTTTCTGAAGCAGCTAGTTTTTCTATTTGTCGATCTGTAATGTGATATGCGTGCTCCAGCGTATCCAGCCCAAATTCAAGGGCCCAATCCAATCCTTCACCTCCCACACAATGCGATGCTATAGGAAGTCCACCATTATGAGCCTCTTCAATCGCCAGTTTGATTTCTTCTCTTGATAGATAACTAGGTAGTTTTCCATTGCCTTTTAGTGTCCCGGTGATGTAGATCTTGATGAGGTTCGCGCCCCGTTCTATGTTTTCCCTGATGGCTCTTTTAATTTCATCGGGACCGTTGAACGGGTATCCGACAAATCCATGTCCCTGCGGTGCGCGTATCCCCCTGGTTGCAACGAGAACCCTCGGTCCCATTACCAATCCCTTATCTACGGCGTTGCGACAGGCTATATCCAGAAACTCTTTATCACCTAAGCATCGGCAGGTCGTAATGCCGGCGAGAAGATCCTTCCGCATCATCGCGGTAGCCCTAAGTGTTAGCTCGGCAACACTGTCGGACATGTGATCAAGGTAGTTCTCAATAGTAGCATCCATGGAAAGGTGTGTGTGACTGTCAATCAGTCCTGGCATAAGCGTTACCTCTGGCCAATCATAAAGTTCATCATGAGGTAAAGCAACAATATCTTGTGCCCGTCCGACTGCCTTTATCCGCCCATCCTCAACCAGTACAGCGCCATCAGGGAGGAGAGCATCCAGGATGCCGTCCCACAAATAGCTGCCTTTTATAATACAGGAGTAGCTCACGCGATTTAGGTTGTTTCATTCCGCTTTACACCAAGTTTCTCGACGATAGTAATCAGATCCGCTCCTTCGCGATCATCCATTCCCTGCTCGCTTGCAGTTGAAAAATACTTACACGCTGCAAGTGCAACCCTTGCCTCAAATCCCACTGCATTTAACGTGTCGTTGACGATCGACATGTCTTTCGCCATTTGACCAAGTCCACCGGGCGACGGTTTTTTATTGATCACACTTTCCGCAAGCAAACGAAAATAATCACTGCCCGCGATTCCCGAGCCAACCACCTGCGCTACAAGCGTTGGGTCAAGATTCATTTTCCTCGCAAGCATAATCACTTCCATTGTCGCCGCGTGTGTGATGCCGACCAATAGTTGATTGCAATGTTTGATAGCCTGACCCATTCCTGGTGTACTTCCCGCCGGAATTATTTTTCCAATCACATTTAAGATAGGTCGCATTTTTTCCAACACTTCAGGTTTGGCAGATGCAATCAATGTTAAGCTATGCGTTGCGATTCGGGCAGGACCTCCGGTAAACGGACAATCAATAAAATCAATATTCTTCTCTTCGCATTTCTTCCAGATACTTTCTAAGGCGGTTTGTGTGATGGTGCTCATACAGATGACAACACTACCTCTCCTTACTCCCGCAAGAATTCCAGTAGTCGCCTCCAATACCTGTTCGTCGTTGAGTACCATGATTATAATAGTGTCGGCGGTACTAGCTACATCCCTGGAGGATTGTGCGGGCTTGCCCCCGACTTTCAACAATTCTCTTAACGGTTCGTGGCGAATGTCATAT